>JALRIK010000125.1 GCA_023255435.1 Marivivens sp. | reverse complement strand
AGCCCCTTGGCCAAAAGGCCGAACTGCACCTGTGCCGCAGAGAGCCCCGTCACATCGCGCGTGTAGAGCCGTTTCCAGAGCGCATCATCCCAGACCAGCCGTTCGCTCTTGGCATAGAGACAAAACACGTCTCCCGACAGCCTCACCTCGATCATGCCGCCAAAGGGAAGCGCTGTTTCAAGACAAAGCACACCCAAGAGAGCAAGTCGGCTTTGCGATCTGGTCAGCGGAGTGTCGATGGCCCAAGTCACATCGTTCTTGGTGCCTTGGGTATAGTCGGCAATGATCTTGCGCACATCCGCAGGCTTGATCAAAGCCTCGCCATGGGCACCGAAGACAATCCGAAAGAACGATAGTTTCGCATTTGCATGCTGGACACTTTGCGTGATGAGGTCCATTTCAGGTCCCGAAGAGGCACCCGTCATGCCCAAAAGCTCGACCCCGTTGCCGATCGCGCCAAGGGGGCTGACAAGGTCATGACAGATGCGCGACCCGATCAAGGCTGCTAATGTGTCTTCATGCATAGGCGCCCCCAAGACATGAGAAAGCGATGAAAGAGCTGAATTCGATCCTCGAGCCGGGTATGTTGGTGCGCCATCCCGATTGTCCCGAATGGGGCGTGGGGCAGGTCCAATCCAATATCAATGGCCGTATCACGGTGAACTTTCCCGACGAAGGCAAAGTGGTGATTGATGGGTCTCGGGTCATGCTTATGATCGTTCGTCTGTAATCGCGATGCAATCATTGGGCGATAAAGTTAAAAATCCGTCAACCTAGAACGAATTCCGCTGAAATTTCCATGGCCCTCACCCAACCCGAATTCACCGTGTCCTTTGCCCAGACCGAGGACGAGCATCTGGAAGCGTTAAGGCTGCGCTATGATGTCTTTGTGGGCGAATTCGGGACAGCGGGTCAGGGGGTCGATCATCAGGCACGCATCGAAAGCGACGCCTTCGATGCCCACGCGCTCCACCTTCTTCTCAAGGATCGGGGCAGGGTGGTCGGTGTCTATCGTCTCTTGGACGAGGCGCGGGCCAAGGCTGCGGGCGGGTTTTACTCGGAGGCCGAGTTCGATCTCGCTCCGCTTTTGTCCTCGGGGCGCAAGCTGCTCGAATTGGGGCGCTCGTGCCTCCATCCCGACTATCGGGGCGGACAGGCAATGCTTTTGCTTTGGTCCGCCGTTTCGGATCATGTAATCGCAACCAAGACGGAAATCCTGTTCGGAACGGCCTCGTTCCAAGGGACGGATACCAAAGCCATCGGGCCGTCTCTCGCTCTTCTGAGCGAAAAACACCGTGCGCCGCCAGATCTGCGCGCTGTGGCTGTTGGCCCCGACGCGCTTGCTTATTCCGACATTGCAAAGCCCGTTGAAGATCGCCGCGCGGCCATGCTCAAGGTGCCCTCTTTGATCAAGGCCTATCTTCGGCTCGGTGGATTTGTCGGGGATGGCGCTTTTGTCGACCGTGCCTTCAATTCGACGGATGTTCTCCTCATTCTGGATGTCGCCCGAATGACCGAGAGCCAGCGCGCAGTTTATAGCAAAAGGACCCCAGCATGAGCATGACATGGAGACCGGGAGACGAACCCGAACACAAGCCGATCAGCCTGATGGGCTGGGTGCGTGTGCTCTATCGCGGGATTCCGCTTGGGATTCTGGTGTTCGGCTGCCTGATCCTCCTGCTTCTTGTGCGTCTGATTGAACGCCCATTGTTCGGGGTCAAACGTCCGCTGACCCCCTATATCACCCAGTTCGTGTGCCTGAATGCCTTTCGCATTCTCGGGATCGGCTATCATTCCCAAGGCACGCCGATGGCGGGGCCGGGCGCAGTGGTGGCAAACCACTCCAGTTGGCTCGATATCTTTGCGCTCAACGGTCGCAAGCGGATTTACTTTGTGTCCAAGGCCGAAGTCGCGAAATGGCCGGGGATCGGGTGGCTTGCGCGGGCGACGGGCACGGTCTTTATTCGCCGCGACCCGCGCGAAGCGGCCAAGCATATCCAGATTTTCAAAGAACGTCTAACAGCGGGTCATAAGCTTTTGTTTTTCCCCGAAGGCACATCGACCGATGGCCGTCGTGTCCTGCCGTTCAAGCCGACGCTCTTTGCGGCCTTCTTTGACGAGGCTCTGCGCGATACGCTCGCCATCCAGCCTGTTTCGGTGATTTATCGTGCAGCAGAGGGACAGGACCCCCGTCAATACGGCTGGTGGGGCGATATGGATTTCGGCACCCATCTTCTTGAAACGCTCTCCGCCGCTAAACAGGGAAGCGTAACGTTGGTCTATCACGACCCCGTCAAAGTTGCCGACTACAAGGACCGGAAGGTCCTTGCACGGGATCTGGAAACAGCGGTGCGATCGAGCCTTGAAGAGGCGGGCGTTCTGACCGCTTAACCTTCCATTGCCTTGCGGAAAGCAAGAAGCGTCTCGGCGGCGTTGTCGGTTTTCCAGATTTCGTCGCCGAACCCAAAGAAGTCGGTGTGCTGGGACAGCTGGCGGACGAGATCGAGCGACAGAGCGCCTTCGGCCACGCAGGGCACTTCGATCATCATCGACCACCATTGGAAAAGCTCGAGCTCTGCGGGCTCTGCGTGACCAAGCGCGGTTTTCGCAATCGGTCCGAAGCTCACATAATCTGCGTTCAGCTCGCCCGCGGTCATCCCGTCGTGGCGCGAATTTCCGCAAAAGGCGCCCACGATGGCATCTTCGCCAAGCGTCTTGCGGACCTTGCCCACCGAGCGGGCGCCATCCGTCAGGTGAACGCCGTCAAGACCAAGACGCTCGACCAGCGCCACATGATCGTCGATCACCAGAGCGACATCACGCGCATGGGTGATTTCGCGGAGCGCATCGGCTGCACGCGACAGACGGTCTTCGTCGCGCGTCGCAAGCGAGAGGCGCACGCAAGCGATCTCGGTCGCATCAAGACAGGCGGCAAGATCATTGCTGAATGTGGAAAGTTCGAAATCCGAAGGGGTGATCAGATAGAGTTGCGGAAGGTCTACTGCATCGCTTGCCATGTCACATCTCCGATATTTGAGTCTCGGGGGCGTATATCTTGGAAAATTGCGCTTGGCTACAAAGGCTTTGCGCAAAGGTATGCTTGATCTGGAAGCGGGTGCGTCCTATCAGGGCCGCGATTAGCCAAGGATTGCCCATGCCGACCGGATTGCCCCAACCTGCCTTTGTTCTCATTCGCCCGCAGATGGGCGAAAACATCGGAGCCGCCGCGCGCGGAATGTGGAACTTCGGTCTTGACCGGATGCGGATCACAAGCCCGCGGGACGGCTGGCCCAATTCGCGCGCCGTTGCAATGGCATCGGGGGCAGGGCGGCTCTTGGACGAAGCGCAGCTTTACGAGACGACCGCCGAGGCGGTGGCCGATTGCACCTATGTCTATGCGACAACGGCGCGTCCGCGTGGGCTTACCAAACCTGTGCTATCGCCCGAAGCGGCGATGAAGGAAGCCGCCGAGAAAATCGCGGCAGGCGGTAAAGTCGCCGTGATGTTCGGACCCGAGCGCGCGGGCATGGAAAACGATGATATCGCCTTGGCAAATGCCATTATCAACGTCCCCGTGAACCCAGAGTTTTCGTCGCTCAACCTTGGTCAATGCGTGCTTCTGAGCGCCTATGAATGGCGCCGCGCCAGCACCGAAATCGTGCACGAGCGCATGGAAATGGGCGGGGAATGGGCCGAACAGCAAGAAGTCGAGCGTCTGGCGGAACATTATGAAGAGCGGCTCGAAGAGGCGGGCTTCTTCTTTCCCGAACAAAAAGCCGCCCATATGAAGCAGAACCTGCGCAATCTCTGGAGCCGCATGCCCTTTACCCGCGCGGATGTTCAGATGATGCACGGCATAATGCGACAGATGGTCCGCTGGAAAGATCGCGGCTGATCCCTTGTCGCGGGCGGCTTGCCGCAATAGGTTGCAGCCCAAAGCGAATTCAAGGGCGGCACCCAAGCATGGCAAAGACACCACGCAGCATTTTCGAAGAGGTCGGCAACGCACCCAAAGTCACGGCAGCGCCGGGCGGCATCGACGCCAAAGGGCGGGGGGCGCGCAATTCCATCCGCAACTGGCTTATGGTGATCTTTGCGCTTGTCGCGCTGATTATCGCGGTCGGCGGCATGACGCGGCTGACCGACAGCGGTTTGTCGATTACGGAATGGAACCCGGTATCGGGTGCGATCCCGCCGCTGAGCGATGCGCATTGGGCCTCTGAATTCGCGCTCTATCAGCAGACGGACGAGTTTAAGCTCCAGAACAGCCAGATGACGATTGAAGAGTTCAAAACGATCTATTGGTGGGAATGGGGGCATCGCCAGCTTGGCCGTACCATCGGTCTCGTTTGGGCGCTTGGTTTTGCCTATTTTGCGCTGCGCAAGCAAATCCCGACGGGCTGGACAAAACGGCTTTTCCTCATTGGTGTTCTGATCGGATGTCAGGGCGCGATCGGTTGGTGGATGGTGCATTCGGGGCTTCAGGAAGGTATGCTTGACGTTGCCTCCTATCGCCTTGCGACCCACCTCGGCATGGCGTTCGTGATCTTCGGGTTTATCGGCTGGTATGTGTTCCTGCTTGGACGCAGCGAGGCCGACCTGTTACAGGCGAGACGGGCGGGCGAGCCGAAACTTTTCGGCATGTCCACGGGCTTGATGCATTTCGCATTCCTGCAAATCCTCCTTGGTGCTCTGGTTGCGGGGATCGATGCGGGCCGCGCCTTTCCGACATGGCCTTTGATGGGGGACGGGTTCTTTCCGCCCGATCCTTTCACGCTCAGCCCGATTTGGCGCAATTTCTTCGAAGACGCAGGCCTTGTGCAGTTCATGCACCGCATGGCGGGTTATCTGCTCTTTATCTACGGGATCGTGGTCTGGAGACGCGCCTCCAAGTCGGGCAATGCCAAGACCCGTTTCGCCTTTAATGCAGTTCTCGCAGTTATGCTGCTTCAGGTCACGCTGGGGATCATTACCGCGCTCTATTCGGCGCCTGTGCATCTTGCCATCACGCACCAGATCGGCGCAGTCGTGCTTTGGGTGCTGATCCTTCGGGCGCGCTATCTGTCGCGTTACCCTCTTGCCCAATCCATTCGTGGAGCCGCAGCATGAGCGCTTATTCCGAGCTTTTGGCCTTTACCCGCCAGACCAACGCGCTTGCCCAGATCGCGGGCCGTTTGGGCTGGGATCAGGAAACCATGATGCCGCGAGGGGCGGGGGATCAACGGGCAGAAGAATTTGCCGCGATCGAATCCGTGCTCCACGCGCGCCGCACCGATCCACGGGTCGGCGAGTGGCTTGCCAAAGCCGAGGCAAGCTCCGAGGTGGAAGCCGCGAACCTGCGCGATATCCGTCGCAGTTTCGAGCGTGCGTCCAAGACCCCGTCCCGACTTGCCGAAGAGATCGCAAAAGTGACCTCCAAAGCCCAAGGTATTTGGGCCGAGGCGCGTGCCGCAAACGACTTTGCCGCCTTTGCTCCGACCCTGTCCGAAGTCCTCGACCTCAAGCGCGAGGAAGGCGCCGCCCTTGCCAAGGCCGGCAACATCTATGATGCGCTTCTTGATGATTACGAACCGGGTGCGACCTCTGCCGAGCTTGTGGCGATGTTCGATGCGCTGCGTCCCGGACTTGTGAATCTGCGCGCTGCGATCCTCGAACAGCCTAAGCCCAAGGGCGTTTCGGGCGAGTTCGACGAAGCGGCCCAGATGGTCCTCACCCAAAAGATCGCGACGACCTTCGGCTATGACCTGAGCCGTGGCCGGATCGACAAGGCCGTGCATCCGTTTTCGAGCGGGTCGGGACAGGATGTGCGCATCACCACCCGCACCAGCAAGACCGATCCCTTCAACTGTCTCTATTCGACGATCCACGAGGTCGGTCACGCCTGTTACGAACAGAACATCGATGACGCATATCTCCTGACCCCGATTGGGGGCGGTGTTTCGATGGGTGTGCACGAAAGCCAAAGCCGTATTTACGAAAACCAACTCGGGCGGAGCCGCGCCTTTACGGGGTGGCTCTATGGACAGATGCGCGATGCCTTCGGGGATTTCGGTATATCCTCGGGCGAAGAGCTTTATCGCGCGATCAACAAGATCGAGAACGGATACATCCGCACCGAGTCCGACGAGGTGCAATATAACCTTCATGTCCTGTTGCGCTTCGATCTCGAACGCGCGCTTGTCTCGGGCGATTTGCAGGTGCGCGATCTCGAGGCGGCGTGGAACGACCGTTTTGCCTCAGACTTCGGCTTTGCAGTGGATAAACCTGCGAACGGCGTCTTGCAGGACGTGCATTGGTCGGTCGGTCTATTCGGATATTTCCCGACCTATTCGCTGGGCAATGTCTATGCGGGGTGCCTTCATCAGGCGCTTCGGGCGGATATTCCCGATCTCGACGATGATCTGGCCCAAGGCAATCTGTCTCGCGCCACTGGCTGGCTTGCCGAGCGGGTGCAGCGTCACGGCGGGCTTTATGCGCCGCGCGATCTCGTCACGCGGGCGACGGGGCAGGCGCCGAGTGAAGCCCCGCTTCTTGCCTATCTCGACGCCAAATTCCGTGATCTCTACAATTTGTAATGGCGCTTGCATTCGACATAAGCGGCCTGAGCGCCTTTATCGCGGCAGAGTTCCCGCAAGCGGCCTCGGAGTTCGAGATACTGGAGTTGACCGAGGAAACAACTTTGGTCAGCCTCGCGCCAAGTGAACGGCACCTAAGACCGGGTGGCACGATTTCTGGTCCGGCGATGTTCATGCTGGCCGACTGCGCGATCTATTACGCGATCCTTGCACGGATCGGCCCCAAGGCCTTGACCGTCACCACCAATGCCACGATCGATTTCATGCGCAAGCCCGAAGCGGGCAAGACGCTTTTGGCGCGGGTTGATGTGCTCAAACTCGGCCGTTCACTTGCGGTTTGCGAAGCGCGGCTCTTTAACCAAGGCGCGGA
>JALRIK010000124.1 GCA_023255435.1 Marivivens sp. | reverse complement strand
CCCAAGCTCGGCGGCACGTTCCTCGATCAGATCGGCAAGACGATAGAGCAGCTTGCCCCGCGCCGTGGGAGTGATGTCGCGCCACTTCGGATCGTCGAGCGCACGGACCGCGGCCCGCACCGCACGATCCACGTCTGCGGCGCTGGCACAAGCAAAGGTCGCCCAAGTCTGCCCCGTCGCAGGGTTTTGGGTTTCCACTACCTGCCCTTCGCTGCCTTCGGTCCATGCGCCATCGATGAAGAGCTGAAAATGCGGTTGTTTGGTCATAGTCTCTCCTCACCCGAATGCGGGCATGACGTCGTCGATGAAGCGGGCAAGCGAGGCGCGTTTGCGCTCGGTTGTCATGCCACTATCCACCCAAAACGAGAATTCATCATAGCCCAAATCCTCGTAGCGTTTGATCTGGTCGATCACCTCTTGCGCTGTTCCCATGGTCAGATCGCGGCGCAGGTTCGCAGGGGCCATCATCGCGTTGGCGTCCATATCCTCTTGGCTGATCGTTTCGATCAGACCTTGCGAGATCGGTCGCTTATTCTGGAACCATGCGCCGAAGTAATTGTAATAGCGGCTGAAATCCTTGGCCGCCTGATCAAGATCGTCCTCGTCTGCCCCGACATAGCAATGGTGAAGAAGCATGATCTTGGGGCGTTTGCCCCCCGCCGCGCAAGCGTCGTTAAAACGGCCCATAAGAGTTTCGACCTCGGCCATCCCCTGCCAAAGCGGCGTAACCTGAACGTTAAAGCCGTTCTGGACAGCAAATTCGTGGCTATTGGGGTCCCGCGCGGCGATCCAGATCGGCGGGCCGTCTTTTTGCACGGGCTTGGGCGACGAGGTGGTGGCAGGGAAGGAATAATAGGTGCCTTCATGGGCGCAGTCTCCCTTCCAGAGCTTGCGGATCAACGGCGCTGTCTCGCGCATCCGCTGCCCTGCATCCCATGCATCAAGGCCAGGCATCAGGCGCTCATACTCAAAGCTATATGCCCCGCGGGCGATACCAACCTCAAGGCGTCCACCCGTCATAAGATCAGTCGCCGCCGCTTCACCCGCAAGCTTAATCGGATGCCAAAACGGGGCGATTACGGTCCCCGTCCCCAATTTCACGTTCTTGGTGCGGTGCGCCAAATCCATGATCGACAAAAACGGATTTGGGGAAATGGTGAATTCCATCGCGTGATGTTCCCCCGTCCAGATCGCCCGCATCCCGCCTTGGTCGGCCATTTCGCAAAGCCCGATGAATTCGGAATAAAGCGTCTCGTGCGATTGCGAGGGGTCCAAACGCTCCATGTGAGCAAAGAGTGAGAAGTCCATGAAAAGGCGTCCTTTTCGTTAGCTGTAATGAAGATCACCGCCGTCGACATCCCCGACATAGAGGCCGAACTGCCCCGTCAGATATTCGCCGGCATAGCGGGTTAGAGTGGCACCCTGACCCGGCACGGGAAAGCGGAGCGCGCCAAGTTGGTCGATTGGGACGAACTGGCCATGGGTTGACTGACCGTCGATCATCGACGCACGAAAACAGGTGTGGTGCTCTGCGCTGTCGGAGCGGTCATAGATCGAATAGACCTGACCAAGCCGCGCGTTGAGTCCCATTTCCTCGAGCCTTTGGATCAGCGCATCGCGCAAAAGTCCGCGCCGCTCCACCTCGACCTGCGGAAGGGCAAAACCGCCTTCGACGGGGATCAAGAGGATCTTGCCCTCGCTCTCGACAATGGCCGAGGCGATATTGGCAAACCCCCGCTCAGGCGCACGCGCCGCCTTTTGCTCGAGACCGAGCGAGAAATACTTGCCACCCGCATATCCAAGACCGCGCTTGTCGCTCTGCTCGAAAGCCTCCACCTGCCCCATAAGAACGATGTGATCGCCCGCATCGATGATCTGATGCGTTTTGCAGCTAAAGGTCGCCGCCGCGCCCTCCATCACGGGGATGCCATGACAATCAAGCGTGGACCGCACTTGGTCAAAGCGGTCGCCCTTGAAGCTGGCAAAGATGTTGGAGACGGTTTCCTGCCCTTCGGCCAGAACGCTGACCGCAAAATGAGTGCAGCTTTCGAATTTGGCAAAGCTGGAGAGGAACCGACCTGGACAAACCAGAAGCAAGGGCGGGTCCATCGAAACTGAGGTGAAGGAATTGGCCGTAAAGCCGAAACATTCGCCCGCCGCATCGCGCGTAGTGACGACGGTCACGCCTGTCATAAAACTCCCAAAGGCAGAGCGCAGGGCGCGAGGATCGATTGCGGTCATCCCAGCACCTCACCTGCAAGCGCGAGTATGGCGCGGTTCACCTCGTCTCCATGGGTCATCGGCATCATATGTGCGGCTCCTTCGACGATCACGGCGCGGCCCTTTGGGGCGAGTGAGGCCATGGCTTGGCTCATCGCGGGGGTGGAATTGGGCTCGAGCGCGCCCGTCATGAAAAGCGCTGGCATCTCAAGCGCGGCCAATGCGCTCCGCGATGGGCCGTCAGAGGTTGCAAAGACCCCATAGGCTGCTTTGTAGCCCTTGGGGTCGGCACCATTGAGCCAGTCACGGCACGCCAGTGCCTCTGGCGATTGCAGATCGTCGAACCAGCGTAACAACGTCGGGGTCGGATCGCCGACGGCGCTCTCGCTCAGTCCCTCCGCCCTTTTGCGGACGGCTTTCGCGGCCTCGGGACTGCGTTCGAAAATCGCATTGAGAGCCACAACGCCGCGCACCTTTTGCGGATAGCGCGCCGCCAGATCGAGCGCGATCATTGCCCCCATCGAATGTCCGACGACCAGAGCGCTCTCCTCAATCACCTCGGCAACGAGGTCGCTATAGCGTCCAAGAGAGATTTCCCCCGCAAGCGTCGCGCTTTCGCCGTGCCCAGCCATATCAGGGGCGATCACCTCGAAGGTTTCTGAAAGCGGGCCGATCTGGGCGCCCCACGCCTCGGCCCGAAGACCGACGCCATGCAAAAGCACGATTTTCGGCCCCTGCCCTTGGCGGATCGCACGAAGCGCTCCAAGGTCAGACCGCTGCCGGATTGTCCAGATCATGCCCGAGGTCTTTCAAATCCTGATATCGGTCGCCAATACGGTGATGCGGCCGGCCCGTCGTTGCACCGCCAAGAACGACGACAATCTCATCTGCGCGGGGGGCGTCGGGGATCGAGAATTGGACAGTAAGATAGTGCGACCGCCGCCCCGCATCGTTCTTATCCATCAGCGGCACCATGATGGGTGCATTCGCAGGACCTCGCGTATTGGTGAAGGAGAGATAGGACTTGGCTTGCACAGCTTCACGGAAATGGTTGCCAAATCGCAGCGTGTGTATGAGGCCAGAGGCGTGCTCCACCTCGCCATCTAGCCCTACGACGGCGGCTTTGCCATAGGCCTCGATCGCCTCGCCCGAGCCAGCCAAGGCGATGATGCGTCGGGTCAACTCCTCGCCCAAGGGCGGTGCCATCTCGCGGATCAACGGGCCAAGGTCCTCGACATAACGCCCTGCCCATGGATTCTTGACCACTGCGGCGACCGCAAACATGCGCCAAGGGCGCGGCGCAGGGCGAAAGCCCTCGATCAAGGTTTCCTCGTCATAGGTGACGAACTTGCGAATTTCCAAGGTCAAAACGGTCCTCCCACGTTGGAAGACCATCTGCTCTCACATCGCTGATTTTGACAAACGAGATAAAATGCGGCAAAGGCATTAGCGTTACTAATGGCTAGGTTCCATCATGGCGCGATCACTCCCCCCACTCAACTGGTTCCGCTCGTTCGAAGCGGCGGCGCGGCACCTTAATTTCACCGCTGCGGCGGAGGAACTTGGCCTGACGCAATCGGCGATCAGCCAACAGGTCCGGTCGCTCGAAACCCGTTTCGGCGTGCAGCTTTTCGAGCGCAAGGCGCGCGGTCTTTCGATCACGGACGATGGCCGCAAGCTCTTGCCGCAGGTTGGGGCAGCGCTTGAAATTCTAGGTGCGGCCTCTTCAACCTTTGATGCAGGCCCGACGGAACAGCTCTTGACCATTGCAACCTCGGTCAGCGTGGCCCAGTGGATCCTTGCCCCGAGGATCGACGCGTTTCTGGCAAATTACCCCGATCTTCGCGTCCGCTTTCTGTCCACCGTCTGGCCCGACGAATTCAAAGCTTCGATCGCGGACGTCGAGATCCGCTTCGGTGCGGAAAAACAGGTCGGCCATAATGCCCTGCGCCTTGGTCCCGATTATCTTGTCGCGATTTCCAAAGAACCGCTGGACGGTCTTGAGGGACAAAGACTGATCGAAACGGTCGGCACCTCGATGTCCTGGCAAAACTGGAGCGCAGCGCATTGCATGCAACAAACCCTCGTGCCGAGCCTTTATACCGACAGTTTCGGCCTCGCGCTTGAACTCGCATCCAAAGGTCAAGGCGTTGCATTGACGAGCTCCCTTCTTGCCGCGGGCGCACTAGCCAAAGGTGAGCTTTTCCAGATCGGGGATGCGGTCCTTGTGAACCCCGAAGGCTATTTCTTAGCCATCGACGAAAACGTCAAAGCAGCAGGAGCATTTCGGGATTGGCTCCTCGACGCAATTGCGGCCTAGGCTCAAACCTTTTGCGTGACAAAGACGCCCAGCGCCATGATGGCAAGACCCGCGCCGCGGGTCAGGCTGATCGGGGTCTGGTTCGCCCCAAAAAGACCAAAGTGGTCGATGATCGCCGCCGAAATCAATTGTCCGATTAGAACGAAGAAAACCGCATTCCCAACCCCGATCTTGGGCGCAATCCATGTGACCGAAAGAACGTAGAATGCCACGAATGTGCCCCCGAGAAAGAGGTGCTTGGGCGCTGTCACCAGCTTGGCGAAGCCCGCGCTGCCCGTCATGAGGGCCGTGACAAAGGCAATCGTGAGGGCCACGACAAAGAGCACTGTGGCCGCCGCTGCAGGCGATCCAACATGGCGGCCAAGCGCGGCATTCAAAGCCGCAAGCATCGGGATGCCGATCCCTGCAAGCAGCATGACAAACTGTGATCCACCCATTTCGCCTCTCCCTTGATTTGGGCGGAGCGTAAACGGGCGCGGCAGGAGTTCAAGCGCTAGTTTGCCGCTAGACGGTAAGTGGGATCGCCCCGTCCCCCCGCAGCTCTCGGGCGAGATAGTCGGAAAGCCGCGAGGTGATCGCGCTTGTCTCGCCAAGTCCAGTTACCAAGGCGAGTTCAAGGACAGGGAGTGGTGGAAGCCCCTCGACCTCGCCCAAGGGCACAAGGCCAGCGGTAATGGAAGATTCAACCATGCCAACGATGGCAAGCCCCGCTTGCGCTACGGCCACAAGCCCCAACAGGCTCTGGGTTGATGTGACAACGCGATAGGAAACATCTGCGGTTTGGAGCGCCTCGAGCGCGATGCGCCGCGCGATGTCACCCGCATCGAACAAGGCCACAGGAAGCGGATCGCGAAGCCACGCCTTATGCTCGAGCGACCCTGCCCAAACGAAACGCTCGCGTCGGAACACCGTAAAGCTTTGCCCCATCTCGCGGGTCACAAGGGCAAGGTCGAGCTTGCCTTCGTCAATGAGACGCAAAAGCTTTGGGGATTTGTCAAAGGTGAGCTCTACATCGACAAGCGGATACTCCTGCCCGAACCGCGAAATAGCAGGTGCGAGGAGCCATGTGGCGTAATCTTCGGGCATACCGAGCCGCACGGCTCCGACCGCCTCTCCCCCGCGCAGGCTCGCCAGAGCTTCGTTCGAGAGGCGCAAAAGTCGCCGCGCATGAAGGAGAAGCTCCTCGCCGGCTGGATTGAGCCGCAGCGAGCGGCCTTCTTTAAGGAAAAGCGGGCGACCGACCGTCTCCTCCAAGCGCTTTATCTGCATGCTGACGGCCGATTGACTCCGTCCGACGCGATCCGCCGCAAACTGGATATTCCCGCAATCCACGACGGCCACAAAGCTTTTGAGGAGCACAAGATCGAGCGGGTCTGACATAGTTCAGATTTCCTGATGCTTTTCATCAAATCTATTCGTTTGATTGGATCGATGTCCAGTCGTTAGATGATCGGGAAATCAGGGAGTGCGCCATGAACTATCGAACCGGAATTTTCTTCGTGCTGGCATCGGGTGTTCTATGGTCATTCCATGGGACAATCATTCGCCAGCTAGAAGATGCCCAAGCCTGGACCGTCCTCTTTTGGCGCTCGCTTGCGATGCTGCCTGTGCTTTGGGTGGTAGTCTCGTTTCGTTCGAGCGGCGCACCGGTCAAGGCCCTCCGCGCCTCTGGATGGATCGGTTTTCTCGGCGGCCTTGGATTGGTCGCCGCGATGGGCGGTGCAATCGTAGCCTTTCAAACGACCACAGTCGCGAACGCGGCCTTTTTGCTTGCTGCGTCGCCTTTCCTGGCTGCGATTATCGGCCGGCTGATCCTCAAAGAAGCGGTTTCGACCCAGACAAAAATTGCCATCGCACTGGCAATGTTCGGGATATTTGTCATGGTGAAAGACGGACTTTCCTCGGGAGCGCTCGTTGGAAACGTCGCAGGCCTCATCGCTGCGCTCGGATTTGCCTTCTTCAGCGTCACGCTGCGTTGGAGCAAGGCAGGAGACAGTCTTCCCGTTACATTCATCGGCGCTGGACTTGCAGTCCTCATCTCGGGCGTCTTCGCGGTCGTTACCGATCAGGGCCTTGCGATCACCTATTCCGACCTTGCTTGGTGCGTCCTGATGGGAACCGTCACATTGAGCGGAGGTAAGCTTCTCTACACCTTGGGAAGCCGCACGGTGCCTTCCGCCGAACTCACGCTTTTGTCGAATACGGAGGTCCTGCTCGCCCCGATTTGGGTCTGGCTGATCCTCGGAGAGGTCGCAAGCTTCGGAACCATTCTCGGTGGTTCGATCGTGCTTGTCGCGATTGCCTACAGCGCACTGAGCCGCGTCCGCAGAAAGCTGCCGCCGATTGCCGCAACGCCCGTTTAGAGCAAGCGTAGCGCGATATAGGGCACGACGTTGAACACGAGGATCAGAATGTAATAGTTCATCAAGAT
>JALRIK010000123.1 GCA_023255435.1 Marivivens sp. | reverse complement strand
AAGCTGGCACGTGGCGAAGCGGTCGACCAGAAGGTCTATATCCCGTTCGAGCTTGTTACGCCCGCAAACCTCGCGGATTACGCCGCGAAGAACTAATCGATCCATAACGGGTCCAAGTGAGGCGGCGCCGATCAGGTGCCGCCTTGCATGCTGCATCACCACGCAGGATGCAGACAATGCTGGGAGCAAGACATGTCGCAAAATTCGCATGGTATCGGGGGGCTGACTTTCGACGAGAAGAAGAAAGTCCGTGCGCCCGAGTGGAACGTATTCTTCGCCTTAATTCTTATCGTCGCTATTTTCGAAGCGCTTGGGTTCATGCTTCAGGGACAAAGCTTTTTGTTCGACAGCGCGGGCCGTTTCGACAGTATTTTCAATGAAGCGCGTTTGAAGATCATCATTCTTCAGGTTGCCATTGTCGGGATCATCGCAATCGGTTCGACACAGGTTATCATTCTCGGCGGTATCGATCTTTCGCCCGGCTCTGTTGTGGGTCTGACGGCGATGGTCGCGATGTCCTTTGCCCAGGTTGCCGAGGTCAACGGGCTTGCTAATCCCAAGCTGATGTTCGACGGGATTGCCGATCTTCCCGTGATTGCGCCGCTTGTGGTTGGTATCTTGTGCGGCGTCTTGGCGGGTCTCGTGAACGGGGCGCTCATCGCCTATACCAAAATCCCGCCCTTTATCGCCACGCTCGGTATGATGGTCACAGCGCGCGGGGCGGCGAAATGGTGGTCCAAGGGTCAACCGATTTCATTCCCGACCGAGAGCTATGCGGCCATCGGTGAAGGTATGAACCCTGTGTTCATCTTTATCGCTCTGGCGATCCTCTTCCATCTCATCCTTACCTATACGGTCTATGGCAAACACACCTATGCCATCGGCTCGAACGAGCAGGCTTCGCGGATGTCAGGGATCAATGTCGAGCGTCACAAGGTGCTTGTCTATACGATCGCAGCGACCTTGGCGGCGCTGGCGGCGGTTGTGCTGTCGTCCAAGAACCTCACTGCGCAGGCGGGGATGGGTGTGATGTATGAACTCGACGCCATCGCGATGACAGTCATCGGGGGCGTGTCGCTCTCGGGCGGGCGTGGGTCGATCATCGGTACCGTGATCGGGTCGCTGATCTTCGGTGTGATCATCTCGGGGTTCACCTTCCTCAAGCTCGATGCCTATTACCAAGAAATGGTCAAAGGCGCGATTATCGTCGGTGCGGTCGTTCTCGACCAATGGCGTCAAACCCGTGCTTCGGCGCGTTTGTAAGGAGGAATGATCATGAGCGATATTATCCTCGAAACCCGCGATCTGACCAAACATTACGGCGGTGTGCACGCCTTGGAAGGCGCGAACTTTCAGATCCACAAGGGCGAGCACGTCGCCATCATGGGCGACAACGGCGCAGGGAAATCCACCTTTGTGCGGCAGATCACGGCCGTCGAGCAGCGAACCCGTGGGGAAGTTATTTTCGACGGCAAGCCCGTGCATTTTGCAGGACCTATCGAAGCACGTGAAGCGGGGATCGAGACCGTGTTCCAGAACCTTGCTCTGGCAGATGATCTTGACGTTCCGTCGAACCTTTTCCTTGGGCGCGAGAAGGTCAAGTTCAACCTCGGGCCGTTCTCGATCCTTGACCGTAAAGCGATGCGCGAAGCGACGATGGCGGGGCTTGTGAAGACGGGTGTCAAGATTCCGAACATCATGAACCCGATCCGCAATATGTCGGGCGGTCAGCGTCAGTGCGTCGCCATTGCGCGCACGGCCGCGTTCCACTCGAAGCTGACCATCATGGATGAGCCGACGGCGGCGCTTGGGGTGCAGGAGACCGCGCAGGTCGAGAACATCATCAAGACGCTTAAGGAACAGGGCGAGAGCCTTATCCTTATTAGCCACAACATGCGGCAGGTGTTCGATCTTATGGACCGTATCGTCGTCTTCCGTCGTGGCCGCATCTGTGCGAACCTGAACGTCAGGGACACGGACCCGCAAGACGTGGTCGCCTATATCACGGGGGCCAAGACGGGCGCCGAGTACGCGGACGCCGTTTGACCCCATCGGATCGGCGGTTTCGGCCGCCCTTCCACCTGTCTTTCACGATCTTTGTATTTTGGCATCAAATGGCACTTGCCACCTGTCGAAATGACATGGATTGAGACGAAACTTTCATTGCCGCGGACTCTGTGTTGACGAAAGGGGGCGCGGCCCCTCAAACCCCAAATAAGTCCGGCCGAGTCCGGAGCGGGAGGAAATTATGAGCTTACGTTTTGCGGTTCTGGGCGCGGGCCGAATTGGTCAGGTGCATGCCCGTGCGATCAGTTCGGTTGCAGGTGCCGAGCTCATTGCGATTGCCGAACCTTTTGAAGCGGCAGCCAAGGCGGCTCAGGAAAAATACGGCTGCGAAATCCGCACCATCGACGAGGTTGCAAACTCGGCCGATATCGATGCGGTCGTGATCTGCACGCCGACCGATACCCATGCCAATCTGATCGAGCTTTTCGCCAAAGCGGGTAAGGCCGTGTTCTGTGAAAAGCCTGTCGATCTTAGCGTTGAGCGCGTCAAGCAGGCTCTGGCCACGGTAGAGGCGGAAAAGGCCACTTTGATGGTCGGCTTCAACCGCCGTTTCGACCCCGATTTTATGGCCGTAAAAGCTGCGATCGATAACGGCACAATCGGGGAGGTCGAGATGGTGACGATCACTTCGCGCGATCCCGGCGCTCCGCCTGCGGAATACATCAAGGTTTCTGGTGGTATCTTCCGCGATATGACCATCCATGATTTCGACATGGCGCGCTGGCTTTTGGGCGAAGAGGTCGAGACGGTTGTCGCTCAGGCGTCGAACCTTGTCGATCCTGCCATCGGGGCGCTTGGTGATTATGACTCGGTCAACGTGATCCTGCGCACCGCCAGCGGCAAGCAGGCCGTGATCACCAACTCGCGCCGTGCGACCTATGGCTATGACCAGCGCATCGAAGTGCTTGGGTCCAAGGGAATGGTATCGGCCAAGAACATGGCAGAGGCCAACATCCAAGTGGCAACAGCCGATGGTTTCAGCGAGCCGCCGCTCCTGAACTTCTTTATGACCCGCTACACCGCGGCTTATGCGAACGAGATTGCTTCGTTCGTGAAGGCCGTTGCCGAAGGCACCGCCACCCCGACCACGGGTCTGGACGGGCTCAAGGCGCTTGAACTTGCTGATGCAGCGCTCAAATCGGCCCAAACGGGCCAAGCTGTAAAGCTCTGATCTCCTCCCTCGGGCTCTGGCGGTTTCGGCCGTCAGGGCCCAAGTGATAACGAACCCGAGAGGCACCCGAATATGAAACACCTTGATGTAATCACGATTGGCCGCGCAGGCGTTGACCTTTATGGCACGCAGGTCGGTGGTCGTCTGGAGGACATGGGGTCCTTTGATAAATACATCGGGGGTTCGCCGACCAATATCGCATGCGGCACGGCGCGTCTTGGGCTCAAGTCGGCTTTGATCACCCGCGTGGGCGACGAGCATATGGGCCGTTTCATTCGCGAGCAATTGGTGCGCGAGGGTGTGAATGTCGAGGGTGTGAAGACCGATCCCGAACGGCTCACTGCTTTGGTGATCCTCGGTATTCGCGACGAAGAGCAGTTCCCGCTCATTTTCTATCGCGAGAACTGTGCGGATATGGCGCTTTGCGAGGATGATATCGACGAGGATTTCGTCGCCTCTTCGCGGTCGGTTCTTGCGACAGGCACGCATTTGTCGAATCCGAAGACCGAAGCGGCTGTGATCAAGGCTCTCAAGCTTGCGCGCAAACATGGGGCGCAGACGGCTCTCGATATCGATTACCGTCCGAACCTTTGGGGGGTTGCGGGGCATGGCGACGGCGAAAGCCGCTTTGTCGAAAGCGCGAAGGTGACGGAAAAGCTCCTCTCGACGCTGCATTATTTTGATCTCATTGTCGGGACGGAAGAAGAGTTCCATATCGCGGGTGGCTCGACCAACACGATTGAAGCGCTCCGCGCCGTTCGCAAGGTGTCGGGTGCGACGCTCGTTTGTAAGCGCGGCGCTGCTGGCGCTGTGGCTTTCGAAGGCGAGATCCCTGAGAGCCTCGATGACGGACAAACCGGTCCCGGTTTCCCGATCGAAGTGTTCAACGTGCTCGGTGCGGGGGATGGGTTCTTCTCTGGTTTGATGAAGGGTTGGCTTGACGGTGAGGACTGGCCTACTGCTCTTAAATACGCGAACGCTTGTGGTGCCTTTGCCGTGTCGCGCCACGGCTGCACGCCCGCTTATCCGAGCCTGACGGAACTCGAGTTTTTCCTTGATCGCGGCGTGATCCGTCCCGACCTTCGCAATGATGCGCAGCTCGAGCAGATCCATTGGTCTACGAACCGTCACGGCGATTGGTCGACGATGCGGGTCTTTGCCTTTGACCACCGGATGCAGCTTGAGGCGATGGAGGGCTATTCGCTTGAAAAGGGCGGTGCGTTCAAAGAGCTTTGCCTAAAAGCCGCGCAGCAGGTGCAGAACGGGCAGAGTGGCTATGGCATCCTCTGTGACAATCGGATCGGGCGCGCGGCGCTTCATGCTGCGTCGGGGTCGGGTCTTTGGATCGGTCGTCCGACAGAATGGCCCGGCTCGCGCCCTCTGACGCTCGAGCCTGAACTTGGTTCAGACTTTGGTGGTCTCAATCAATGGGCCAAGGAAAACGTGGTCAAGGTTCTGTGCTTTTGTCACCCAGATGACGATGCAGAAACCCAAGCGAAACAAGAAGATACGGTCAAGCGTCTCTTTGAATCCTCGCGCCGTAATCGGCTTGAGTTCCTACTTGAGGTGATCCCGTCCAAGGTTGCGCCTGTGGACGACGAGACCACCGCGAAACTGATCCGCCGCTTTTACGAGATCGGCGTTTATCCCGATTGGTGGAAGCTTGAGCCGATGACTTCGGATGCGGGTTGGCAGAATGCGATCAACGCGATCGAAGAGAACGACCCCTACACCCGCGGGATTGTGGTTCTGGGGCTGGATGCGCCAGAGGACGAGCTTCGCGCAAGTTTCGAGGTTGCGGCTTCTTATAAGTTGGTCAAAGGCTTTGCCGTGGGGCGCACCATTTTCGGGGATGCGGCGCGGGCTTGGATGAAGGGTGATATGGATGATGCCGCTGCGATTGCGCAGATGGCGGAGCGTTACACCCGACTTTGCAAGATTTGGGATGCGGCCCGTGCAAAGGCCGAATTGAACTGAGAGGAACGAAAGATGACGAAGACACTCCGACTAACGTCCGCTCAGGCCATGGTGAAATGGCTGTCCGTGCAGATGAACGAGGACGGCGAGCGTTTCATTGACGGCGTTTGGGGGATTTTCGGGCACGGAAACGTTGCGGGGCTTGGCGAGGCGCTTGAAAAGGCGAAGGCCGATCTTCCGACATGGCGCGGCCAGAACGAACAGACGATGGCGCATACGGCGATTGCCTATGCCAAGACGCTCAAGCGCAAGCGGGCGCAGGCTGTAACCTCGTCCATTGGACCGGGTGCGACCAATATGGTGACGGCGGCGGCGCTGGCTCATGTGAACCGCATCCCCGTGCTGTTCATCCCCGGTGATGTGTTTGCGAACCGTCGCCCTGATCCCGTGCTTCAGCAGATCGAAGCTTTTGAGGACGGCACGGTTTCGGCCAACGACTGTTTCCGACCCGTTGTGCGGTATTTCGACCGTATCAGCCGCCCCGAGCATATTCTTACCGCTTTGCCGCGCGCTTTGGCGACGATGACCGATCCTGCGACCTGTGGTCCTGTGTGCCTCTCGTTCTGTCAGGACACGCAGGCCGAGGCCTATGATTACCCCGAGGCGTTCTTTGAGCCCAAGGTTTGGCGCGTGCGCCGTCCCGAGCCTGATGCCCATGAGCTGGGGGCTGTGGCCGAGAGGATCAAAGCGGCCAAGTCGCCTGTGATTGTTGCAGGTGGCGGCGTGATCTATTCCGAGGCCGAAGAGGTTTTGGCCGATTTCGCGACCAAGTTCGGCATCCCGATCGTCGAGACTCAAGCAGGTAAATCCGCCATCGCGCAGAGCCATCCGATGAATTATGGTGCCTCGGGCGTGGATGGGTCAGAGGCCGCGAATATCGTCTCGAAAGAGGCCGATCTTGTGATCGGTGTCGGCACCCGTTTTCAGGACTTTACCACGGGGTCGTGGTCGCTCTTTGAAAACCCAGATCGCAAGCTCGTGTCGATCAATGTCGCGGCCTATGATGCGGTAAAGCACGGGGCGTTTCCGCTCGTCGCCGATGCCAAAGTTGCGCTTGAAAAGCTTGCGGGTCTTTTGGGCGGGTATAAGGCGGTGAATGCCAAGCCTGATGTCCGCGCCAAGTGGCTCTCGACCGTTGATGCGCATTGTGCGGACCGCAAGGGCGGCGAAGGCTATCTTCCCATGGATTGCGAAGTGATCGGGGCCGTGCAGCGCACGTCGTCCGAAGCGACCGTTGCGATGTGTGCGGCAGGGACCATGCCCGGTGCTCTCAAGCTTTTGTGGCAGGCGTCTCAGGGCGGTTATCACATGGAATACGGCTTCTCCTGCATGGGCTATGAGGTGGCTGGGGCCATGGGTCTCAAGCTTGCTGCGCCGCACCGCGATGTCGTCTGCTTTGTCGGTGACGGGTCGTATATGATGGCGAACTCCGAGCTTGCCACGGCGGTGATGCGCAAGGTGCCCTTTACCGTCGTTCTGACCGACAACCGCGGCTATGGCTGTATCAACCGTCTCCAGCGGGGCACGGGCGGTGAGCCGTTCAACAATCTTTACAAGGATTGCAACATCGAGCAGGGGCCGCAGATCGACTTTGTCGCCCATGCGGCGTCGATGGGGGCACATGCGGTCAAGGCCAAGGATATTGCGGACCTAGAGGCGCATCTTGCCGCCGCCAAAGGGCGTGATATTCCGACTGTGATCGTGATCGACACCGATCCGATGCATGGTCCGGGTGAGGCAGGTGGCGGAAGCTGGTGGGACGTTGCCGTTCCCGAAGTTTCGACCAGCGACAAAGTCGCCAAG
>JALRIK010000122.1 GCA_023255435.1 Marivivens sp. | reverse complement strand
TAGCGTATTCTTTCATTTTCATAGTGTTTTCTCCTTGTTTATATTATTAACCGTATCATACTTTTTATTATATGTCAAGCCGTTTTTTAAGTCACTTAATAAAACTCTTTTAAGTGAGTTATCTTTTTGTAATACTAATGCGTAAATGTTTGTATCTACAATGTTTTTATTGTTTTTTTGTTTTATATTATTTTTTTTTCTCATATACTGCTAATATATCGTATTTTTGGATAAAAATCAAGCAAAAAATGGCCGTTTTTATGCGATATTCCTGGTATTTTGTGGGTTATATCTATATATTTTTTAATAAAATAAATGGGTTAGGAGGATTTGGTGGAGCCTAGGGGGATCGAACCCCTGACCTCTTGCATGCCATGCAAGCGCTCTCCCAGCTGAGCTAAGGCCCCATCAGTGTTGGCATTTCTGCCGCGCAATTCTGGATTTTGCGTGCCGCGTCTCTACGCGGTGGCTAGGGCGAGATCAAGAGTAAAAATCTCGCCCCTTACCAATTATTCGTCGTCGTCAGCGGCGACGTCGCCGAGCTCGTCAAACGAGACGTTATCATCGTCTTCGTCTTCGTCGAGGATGTCGTCGTCGAGATCGACATCATCATCTTCGTCGTCGAGGATGAGATCATCGTCTTCGTCCGAGATCTTCATCTTCTTCGTCTGAGCGTCTTCAGCGTCCGCAATCATGGTGCGGTTTTTGCTGAGGTCGAGCGTGACGATCTCGCCAGTGTACGGGCTTACGATCGGATCAGCGTTGAGGTCGTAGAAACGCTTGCCGGTGGTCGGGCAGATACGCTTTGTTCCCCATTCTTCCTTGGGCATGACAGTCCCTTCAAATCTCTAGAGCACTTGCAGTGAATCGTCGCCAACTGCCATAAGCTGACGCAGGTGTCAAAGCCTTTGGCGATATAACTGGTTTGAAGGTCATATGGGACGACAGATTGTTGTTGGCAACCCCCCAATCGAGGTAGCTGTGCGCCGCTCTGCGCGGGCGCGTCGGCTGTCGCTCCGAATCTCGCGGCTCGATGGGCGGGTGACGCTGACTATGCCGCACGGGGTGGCCGAATCCGAAGGGCGCGCCTTTGTCGCCTCGCGAGAGGAGTGGTTGCGCGGGCATCTTGGCGGTTTGGGGGAGATCGTTGTCCCGCAACTGGGGGGAAGTGTTCCCTATCAAGGCAACCCGCTAGAGCTTCGGGTCGGCGATGTCCGACGCGTGGTCGAGCGGGAAGGCGCGCTGATCCTACCTGACGAGCCGGAGCGTGTCGGCGCGCGTGTCCAAGCATTTCTGAGAACCAAAGCGCGCGACAGGCTTGCCGAAGCCTCTGACCGCTATGCATCAGAGCTCGAAGTCACCTACCGCCGCCTTTCCTTGCGCGACACGCGGTCGCGGTGGGGGTCCTGCACCACGGCTGGTGATCTCATGTATAGCTGGCGCCTTATCATGGCCCCCCGAGAGGTTCTCGACTATGTTGCGGCTCATGAGGTGGCCCATCTTGTTGAAATGAACCACTCTCAGGCGTTTTGGGATGTGGTCGAATGCATATTCCCGATGCATCGCGCCTGTCGGAAATGGCTAAAGCAACATGGCGAAAGCCTTCACCGCGTTCGGTTTGAGAATTGACGCAAACGGGTATTGTGATCACATAGTGCCATGATCTCACCGACCAAACCCATTGATACGGCTGCCGCCGCGCATGAACGTGTCTATCGCGCCTTGCGCACTCAAGTCATGCATGGCGAGCTTCGCCCAGGCGAGTCCCTCACGCTTCGGGGGATTGGCAAACAATTCGATGTGTCGATGACGCCCGCGCGCGAAGCCGTGCGCCGCTTGGTTGCCGAAGGGGCACTTTTTCTGTCGTCCTCGGGCCGTGTTTCTACGCCTGAACTCAGCAATGATCGTATCGAAGAGCTTGCCTCTCTGCGCGCGATGCTTGAACCAGAGTTGGCGAGCCGCGCCTTGCCGCGCGCGCACTTTGCCTTGATCGACCGATTGGAGAACATCAACCACGGGGTAAGCCAGATGGTCGCGCGTCACGATGCGATCGGCTATATCCGCATGAATCTCGAATTTCACCGCACGCTCTATCTGCGGGCCCAAGCGCCTGCCATCCTTGCGATGACGGAAACGGTCTGGCTTCAGCTTGGCCCCACAATGCGCGAGCTTTACGGTCGTCTGAACCGCAAAGAGCCACCTTATCACCACAAGTTGATCCTCGCCGCGCTCAAGGCAGGGGACGAGCCCGGTCTGAGGCTTGCAGTCCGAACCGATGTCACGCAGGGTCTGCGGATGCTGAAGGGCTAAGGCCCGCAAGTTCTTCTGCCACGCTTTGGAGGGCCTTGCGGAATTTCGCTGCGGGAATGTTTAATCCGCGAGCGAGGTTCATCATGAGCGAATGTTCGGCAGGGTGGATTTCGCCATCGGCGACTGCGACGATCAAGGCCGCTTCGATCAGACGCTCGCGCTCATGTTCGGTCAAACCCTCGCCAAAGCCCGCATAGTCCTCGGGATCGAGTGTGTCTTCGGTCAGTTCGATCATTTGTGCGATTTGCTGGATCGAGAACTGGCGCCCGGTTTTCTCGAAAATCACCGCGCCGATCATTTCGATCTCGGCAGGATCGATTTCGCCGTCAGCTTTGGCGATGTGACACATGGCGGCGAGAGTGTTGATGGCGGCGGTATTGCTTCCCGTTCTGCGGCGACGCGAAACAAATTCACGCAATTCGATGGCTGCCTTAAAGAAGAGCGCCAATACTAGTAAAAATGTCCCAGAAAATCCGGTTGCGACTTCCTGTGCTGTGAGTGTCGGCGCGGCTGGAACCTCGAGAGCAATGAGGCCGGTTTCCTGATAGGCGGTCATGTCCTCTTGGTTAATCCGATAGAAACCGTCCTCAAGGCATTGGCTTTCCGAAAGCACATAGGCCGCGTCATTGCGCCAGAACCCGATAAATCCGACGTGATGCTTTGTGGAAATACGGCAGAGCGACAGGGTCGTGTCGCCGGAGGGCGCATAGACGCCTGTTTCTGAGACAAAGGTCAATTCTTCATACGAGCCATAGGGAATACCCGCCTCGGCAGAAGACGCGGTAAAGAAGAGAGCAGCAGTGGCAGCAGCGGCACCGAGGGAAAACTTTTTCATAATTACTCCGGCAGAACAGATGCTTTCTGAGTGCCCAAGCAATTCGGCAGCTTTGTGACCGTTTTGGTGCGTTTTCGGGGGAAAATGCAGAGGAAACCGAGACAGTCGTCGTCGTGAAACGAAAAAGGGCGGCACGAATGCCGCCCTTGAACCCACTGTGTTCCAGCGCCTTAGGCGTGGATTGCGCCGTCACCGCAAGCCAGCGCGGCTTCACGCATCGCTTCCGAGAAGGTCGGGTGTGCGTGGCAGGTGCGCGCGAGGTCTTCGGCTGCTGCGCCGAATTCCATGGCAACGCAAACCTCGTGGATAAGATCACCCGCAGCAGGGCCGATCAGGTGACAGCCGAGGATACGGTCGGTTTCCTTGTCGGCAAGGATCTTGACGAAACCGTCGCCCGCAAAGACGGCCTTGGCGCGACCGTTACCCATGAACGAGAACTTGCCGACCTTATAGGCACGACCTTCGGCCTTGAGCTGCTCTTCGGTCTTACCAACGGTTGCAACCTCGGGGTGGGTGTAGATCACGCCCGGGATCACGTCATAGTTTACGTGGCCTGCCTGACCTGCAAGGATCTCGGCGACGGCCATGCCTTCATCTTCGGCCTTGTGGGCCAGCATCGGGCCTTCGATGGCATCACCGATGGCATAGATGCCCGCAATATTGGTGGCGTAATGCGCGTTGGTGGCGATCTGGCCGCGCTGGGTCATTTCAACGCCAAGCGCATCAAGACTGAGGCCCGAAGTATAGGGGCGGCGACCAGTGGCGACCAGAACGACTTCTGCATCAATGGTGTGCTCGCTGTCGTCCTTGCGAAGCTTGTAGGTCACGGTGTTCTTGTTCTTGCCTTTGGTGACTCCCTGAACGGCGGCACCCATGACAAACTTCAGACCCTGCTTGGTGAGCATCTTCTGGAAGGTCTTCTGGATTTCGCCGTCCATACCCGGAGTGATGGCATCGAGGAATTCCACAACAGTCACTTCGGCGCCGAGACGCTTGTAAACCGAACCAAGTTCGAGACCGATGACGCCAGCACCGATGACAACCATCGACTTGGGGGTCTTCTTGAGTGAGAGCGCGCCTGTCGAGGTAACGACGGTGTCTTCGTCCACTTCGATACCGGGAAGAGCCGAGGGCTCGGAACCCGAAGCGATCACGATGTTCTTGGTCTCGTAAACGTCGTCGCCGACTTTGACTTTGCCAGGCTCGGGGATCGATGCCCAGCCTTTGATCCAGTCGACCTTGTTCTTCTTGAACAGGAATTCGATACCCTTGGTGTTGCCCGAGATCACCTCGTCCTTATAGGCGAGCATCTGGTCCCAATCGACCGACGGAGATTTACCCTTGAGGCCCATTTTGGCAAAGTTGTGCTCTGCTTCATGGAGCTGGTGCGAGGCATGGAGAAGCGCCTTGGACGGGATGCAGCCTACGTTGAGGCAAGTTCCGCCGAGCGCGTCGCGACCTTCTACAACTGCGGTCTTGAGGCCGAGTTGGGCGCAGCGGATCGCGCTGACATAACCGCCGGGGCCGGCGCCGATGATGATAACGTCATAGCTGGACATAACAGTCTCCTTGGTGGTCGTGGCGCTTATTGGACAAGAGCCGCGCCGAGCATTGCCATTGTTGCGAGAAAGCCTACGAGCCAAATCAGCGAGCGCCAAGGGGCGAGGCCGAAATAATAGGCAGGGATGTAGAGAACGCGCGCGCCAAGATAGACCCACGCACAGGTCGCCGAAAAGCCAGTTGTCGCGTCTCCAAGGACGGTCACTAGAACGGCGATGGAAAAGAGAATGAGCGCCTCGAAGTGGTTATTCATAGCGCGAAAGAGACGACCCGTCTTGACGCTGACTTGCTCGATGAGCGGCTTGCCAAGGCGTTCGGGATCGCGTGGACTGGTGGTTTTGCCTGGCCCCAGTTCGATATTTGCGGGCACCGACATGAGCACGAACTGAAGCCCCTGAAGGAGGCCAGCAAGTGCGAGAACTTTGAGTTCTGGTGTCATGATAAGGTCCGCATTGGTTTAAAGGAGAGCGGGGGGCGAACTGCCCCCCGCACACCTGAAGGACGTTGGTTGGTCTGTACGGGGCAGACCGAGATAGATCAGAGATCCATCAGGAGACGGCGCGGATCCTCGAGCGCTTCCTTAACGCGAACGAGGAAGGTCACAGCGCCTTTACCGTCGACGATACGGTGGTCATAGGACAGGGCGAGATACATCATCGGACGGATGACGATCTGGCCGTTTACGACAACCGGACGGTCCTGAATTTTGTGCATGCCGAGGATACCCGACTGCGGGGGGTTCAGGATGGGCGAGGACATGAGCGATCCGTAAACACCACCGTTCGAGATGGTGAAGGTGCCGCCCTGCATTTCGGCCATGGAAAGCTTGCCGTCACGACCTTTGACGCCGAGTTCAGCGATTTCCTTTTCGATGGCGGCAAAGCTCATCTGGTCGGCATCACGGACAACCGGAACAACGAGACCAGTGGGGGTGCCGACGGCAACGCCCATGTTCACGTAGTTCTTGTAGACAACGTCGGTGCCGTCAATCTCTGCGTTCACCTCGGGGATTTCCTTGAGAGCGTGGGTGCAGGCCTTGACGAAGAAGGACATGAAGCCAAGCTTGACGCCGTGCTTCTTGAAGAAGAGGTCCTTGTATTCGTTGCGCAGCTCCATAACGCCCGACATGTCCACTTCGTTGTAAGTGGTAAGCATGGCGGCGGTGTTCTGCGACTCCTTGAGGCGGCGCGCGATGGTCTGGCGCAGCTTGGTCATCTTGACGCGCTCTTCGCGGGCAGCGTCCTGCGGAGCCGACGCCGCGCGGGGCGCAGCCGCAGGAGCCGCAGCTTTCGGGGTCGAAAGAGCAGCGAGAACGTCGGACTTCATGACGCGGCCATCTTTGCCAGAACCTGAAACGTCCGAGGCGGAGAGGTTGTTCTCTGCCATCAGCTTCTTGGCCGAGGGTGCATCCTCGACATCTTTGCCTGCGGGCGCAGCAGCGGCCTTGGGAGCCTCGGCAGCGGGGGCAGCCGCAGGAGCGGCAGCAGCAGGTGCATCACCAGCAGAGATCTGGGCGAGAAGGGCGTCAACGCCAACCGTCTCGCCTTCTGCTGCGATGATTTCCGAGAGGGTGCCAGCAACGGGCGAGGGAACCTCGACCGTGACTTTGTCGGTTTCAAGCTCGCAGAGCATTTCGTCGACTGCGACTGCATCACCCGGCTTTTTGAACCAGGTTGCAACGGTGGCTTCGGTGACGCTTTCGCCAAGCGTCGGGACGCGGACTTCGGTGCTCATGACTTACTTTCCTTCGATGGTCAGCGCTTCGTTCACAAGCGCAGTTTGTTGGGCTTTGTGCTGGCTCGCCAGACCGGTGGCCGGCGATGCCGAGGCGGCGCGACCGGCATAGGACGGGCGCTTGTGCTTGGCGTCGATGCGGGTGAGGACCCACTCGATATTCGGTTCGATAAAGGTCCACGCACCTTGGTTCTTGGGTTCTTCCTGACACCAGACCATTTCGGCGTTCTTGAAACGCTCGAGCTCTTTGACGAGCGACATGGCAGGGAACGGGTAGAACTGTTCGATACGGAGCAGGTAGACATCAGTGATCCCGCGGGCATCACGCTCTTCGAGAAGATCGTAATAGACCTTGCCCGAGCACATGACGACGCGCTTAATCTTGTCGTCCGAGACCAGCTTGGTATCCGAATGACCTTTTTCTGCATCGTCCCAAAGGACGCGGTGGAACGACGAACCGGTGGTGAAATCCTCGACATCCGAGATCGCGAGCTTGTGGCGCAGAAGCGACTTGGGCGTCATCAGAACCAGCGGCTTGCGGTAGTTGCGGTGCAACTGACGGCGCAGGATGTGGAAGTAGTTCGCAGGCGTGGTGCAGTTTGCCACGATCCAGTTGTCCTGACCGCACATCTGGAGGAAGCGCTCGAGACGCGCCGAGGAGTGCTCGGGGCCTTGGCCTTCGAAGCCGTGCGGCA
>JALRIK010000121.1:3550-7224 GCA_023255435.1 Marivivens sp. | reverse complement strand
CACATCGCAATCGCGATCGTAATAAACGCGCATTTTGGCGCTCCTTGTCTCGTGTTTCTATTGAGGCGCACATTTTCACATCGGCTAACGGAACGCGATAAGAAAACGGGTGAAATTTTCGTGTATAGTGAAGTTGTTATTCACTGTTTTCTGTATTATCGGTAATTTTATGCTTGATGACACCGACCGCCGCATTATCCGCCTATTGCAGGCCGAGC
Organism: Marivivens sp.; assembly: GCA_023255435.1. Lineage (GTDB taxonomy): Bacteria > Pseudomonadota > Alphaproteobacteria > Rhodobacterales > Rhodobacteraceae > Marivivens. The sequence continues at coordinate 7,006 of JALRIK010000121.1, read as the reverse complement.
CGACACTGACCGTGCCCGAGCTTGCCGAGCGCTGCGCTCTGACCACCGGCCGCGCCACGCGCAGGCTTGATAAATTGCGGGCGGATGGGGTGATCCTCGGGCAGGAGGCGGTCATCGACTGGAAAGCCTTGGGGTTCGAGGTTGCCGTGTCCTTGCGCATCACTTTGGACAAGGCCGCGCCACGCGCCTTTGACGATTTTCTTGAAGCGGCGCGATTGGTGCCCGAAGTTATCGAGATCCAGACATTCCTCGGGCGCGTGGACGTTCGGCTTCATATCGTCGCCCGCGACCTCGCGCATTGGCAGAATATCTGGCGCAACAAGGTGCTCCCGCTTCCCCATATCGCCGATATCGAAGCCCTCATGACGGTTGCCTCGGTCAAGCGTGAAGAGGTGCTCCCGATATGATCGAGCTTGACGAGATCGACCGCAAAATCCTTCGGGCGCTGTCGCAGGACGCAACCCAGACCGCAAGCCATTTGGCGCGCAAACTCGACCTGAGCCAACCTGCCACATGGCGGCGGATCAAACGGCTTGAGGACGAAGGCGCGATTGCGTCGCGCCGTTTGGTGCTCAACAGCGAAGCACTGGGATTCGGCGTTACCGTTTTCCTCGGGATCAAGCTTGCCGCCAAGGGACGTGCGAGCCTTGAAGATTTCGAACGCGCCGTGTCGGCCATCAGAGAGGTGCAAACCGTAGAGCATGTCCTTGGGCTCTATGATTACCGATTGCGCGTGGTTGCTGCCGATATTGCCGATTTTGAACGGGTGCTGCGCCGCCGTATCATGACGCTCCCCGGGGTCGGGCATGTCGAGGCGAACGTGCTCTTGAGCGAGGAGCGGCGTCCTGGCCCCTTGTAATCGGGGCGATGTCTCTCTTACCTTCTGATCAAACAGGAGGCACTCATGACACATAGTCCCGTAGACCCCGATGGTCTTATGGAATTCTCGGTCGTTTTTACCGATCGCTCACTCAACCACATGTCGGCGGCCTTCCAAGGCGTCATGCGTGACATCTCTTCGATGCTCAAAGAGGTTTATAGCGCCGATCATATCGCCATTGTTCCAGGGGGTGGAACCTATGGAATGGAAGCGGTCGCGCGCCAATTCGGCACCGACGCCCACGCTTTGATCGTGCGGAACGGCTGGTTTTCCTATCGTTGGACCCAGATTTTTGATGCAGGCAAGTTCACCGCACAGACCACGGTGTTTAAAGCGCGGCAGACGGGAAACGATACCCGCGCACCCTTTGCGCCCGCTCCGATTGCCGAGGTGACTGCTGCCATCCGCGAGGCAAAGCCTGATGTGGTCTTTGCACCGCATGTGGAGACGAGCGCGGGCATCATTCTGCCCGACGATTACATCGCTGCGCTCGCCGGCGCCGCGCATGAGGTCGGTGCTCTGTTGGTGCTCGATTGTATCGCCTCGGGATGTGCTTGGGTGGATATGAAGTCGACGGGCGTTGATGTTCTTATCTCTGCGCCGCAAAAGGGCTGGTCCTCGACCCCGTCGGCGGGGCTTGTGATGATGTCCGAGCGGGCCAAGGCGCGTCTGGAGACGACAACCTCCAATTCCTTTGCCATCGATCTCAAGAAATGGTCCACGATCATGGAGGCCTATGAGAACGGCGGCCACGCCTATCATGCGACCATGCCGACCGATAGCCTTCGTGCGTTTCGCGATACGATGGCCGAGACGCGTGAATATGGCTTTGAAAAGTTACGCGAGGCGCAATGGGCATTGGGCAACGGCGTGCGTGCCATGCTCAAGGACAAGGGCGTCAAATCGGTTGCGGCCGATGGCTTTGGAGCGCCGGGCGTTGTCGTAAGCTACACCGATGATCCCGACATCCAGAATGGCAAGAAATTCGCGGCTTTGGGAATGCAGATCGCAGCAGGTGTGCCGCTCCAATGCGACGAGCCAGCAGATTTCCGCACCTTCCGGCTGGGGCTTTTCGGGCTCGACAAGCTTTATGATGTGCCTGCGACCTTGGCACGGCTCAAAGGCGTAGTTGATCAGGTGATCTGATCAGCGCGCGCCAAGTCCAAGCTGCATCAGCGTCTTTCTAAGGGGTTCGAAGCCATAAAGCGTTTCGAGCCCCTTTGCACGTGCATCGCGTAGAACTTGCCCCCCTGCGATGGAAGCGCGATTGAGAGCGTCCACACCCCGCACTCGGAGCACAATTTCGGGATGGCGGCGGCGTTCATAATCGGCGAGCATTTTGGCGTCGCCAAGGCCCTCAGGGCGGGCTTTGGCAAGATCGAGAAGATATGACATATCGCCGACGGACATATTGAGACCCTGCGCCCCGATTGGCGGGACCACATGGGCGGCCTCGGCCACAAGAGCGGTCCGTTCTGCGGTAATACGATCGGCAACTTGGCTGATGATCGGCCAGACCTGTCGTTGCCCGACAAGAGCAAGCGGGCCATAGACCCCCGCCGAGCGTTCGGTTGCTTCGGCGCTAAATGTTTCTGCGTCAAGAGCGGCCAGTCGAAGCGTTTCGGGACCATGTTCCATCCAGACAACTGCGGAGCAAGGTTTTCCATCGTGATCGGGAAGCGGCACAAGCGTGAAAGGGCCGCCCGAGCGGTGCACTTCTGTCGATACGTTATTGTGTGTGTGCGGGTGGGTGACGGCAAAAACCACTGCTTTTTGGCCGTAGCGTGTTGTTTTGGCGTCGATGCCAACCGCCTGTCGCACGGCCGAGTTGCGGCCGTCGGCACCGATGACAAGTTTGGCCCTGACCGCGGTGCCATCGGTCAGCGTAACGAGAGCTTCACCCGTGCGTGTTACCATATGGGCAAATCCCGTGCCCGCGCGGAAATCGACATTGGGGAGCTCGGCAAGACGGGCCACCATCTCGCGCCGCAAAAGCCAATTGGGAAGGTTCCAGCCAAAGGGGAGGTCCGAGATATCCGCCGCATCAAAGTCTTTGACGACGCGCGGCTCGGCAATTTCGCCGCCCGCATCGACAATGCGCATGACCTGCAAAGCTGCGGCATGGGCTTCGAGCCTGCTCCAGATACCTGCCTCGTCGAGAAAACGGCGCGAGCCTTGGAAGAAGGCGGTGGTGCGGTGGTCTGCACCTTCAAGCGCTTTGTCTGTCACAGGTGGCGCAGGATCAACGCAGATCACATTGAACCCTGCCGAGCCAAAAGCGGCCGCACAAGCAAGACCGGCAACGCCGCCGCCTGCGATTACGATATCTGTCTCGAGTCTATCCATGAGCTAGACTTAGACCTTGGGGCGGCGCACGGAAAGGGGCGTTACCCTAGGTGCGACAGAAAATCAGAGAGATCGCGGGTGTGGTGATGAATGTGGTCGACATCTTGCGGAAAGTCTGGGCCGACAAGCACTGTGCGCATTCCCATCGCATGCGGGGCCATCAGATTGCGGATGTCATCCTCGAACATCGCGCCCTCTTCGGGTGCGACGCCGTCAAGCGCAAAGACCGC
>JALRIK010000121.1:0-3450 GCA_023255435.1 Marivivens sp. | reverse complement strand
CGTGCTTCAAGCACATTGAGCGCATAGGGCATGCTGCCGTTGGTGTAGACGATCTTGCGTCCAGGCAGGCACGCGATCCGTTCGGCCAAGAGAGGATCGGGGCTTAGGACCGAAAAGTCGATGTCGTGCACATCTTCGAGATAGGCCATCGGTTCGATCTCGTGCTCGCGCATGAGACCGGCGAGGGTAGTGCCGTATTGCTTCCAGTAATGCCCGCGCAGGTGGTCTGCCTCTTCCTTCGAAATGTTCAAAAGCGAAGAAACGTAATTCGTCATCCGCACTTCGATCTGGTCGAAGAGACGGACCGAGGGGTGATAAAGCGTATTGTCGAGGTCAAAAACCCAGACTTTTACATGAGAAAACGATGCAGCAACCATAGGGAACTCCTACGCTCTTGTCGCATCTGTCGCAATATGAACCGCTTGAAACCTTTGCGTTCGAAAGTGTAGTCTTTTCCGACATCAATACAGAGCAGAACAATGGCCGATCAAAAGTCTCCGCAAAAAGATGCCTACGCCCTCATTCTCGAGGCCATAGACAGCCACATTTATAAACCCGGCGATAGATTGGTCGAAAGTGATCTGGCCGACCGTTTCGGTGTCTCGCGCACGCCGATCCGCGAGGCATTGCAAAGGCTTGAAACCCAGTCGCTCCTGACCCGTGACGGTCGGTCACTTATCGTCGCCTCTCTGGATCACACCCAAATGGCCGAGCTCTACGTTGTGCGCGGCGAGCTAGAGGGATTGGCAGCCCGCCTTGCCGCGCGGCATGCAACGCCCGAAGAAATTCGGGTTCTGCGCGATATGCTCGAAGCAGATAAGGCGCTCCTTGGGGACCCTTCCGCGATGAGCCGCGCGAACAAGCGGTTCCACAAGCAAATCCATCTGGCCTCGCACAACCGCTTTCTTGTGCAGCAGCTTGATCTTGTGCACCGCTCGATGGCGCTTCTGGCGACGACCTCGCTTGCGGCAGAGGGGCGCGGCGAAGTGGCTTTGGCCGAACATGCCGCAATCGTGGATGCTATCGAAGCGGGCGATGGGGACGCGGCGGATCGGGCGCTGCGCGATCATATCTCCAAGGCCTTTGTCACCCGTCTCAGGCTTGATGCCGCCGAGGTCGAGCGCAAAGGCTAGGGCGACTTGAAGATCCCGTGTTCGGTCTTGTCCCAGTAAAAAGGATGGAAGAACACCTCCCAAAGCGCCTTATACATCGCAGCCGTGGCCAGCGGGAAATAGAGCAGTCCGAGCGGGGCCCAGCGAATAAGGTTCCGCTTGCCGCACCGTGCGAGTGTTATGGCTGCAAGGCTGATGTTCGCGAGCTCGAAACCCAGAAAGAAGGTTCCGATCACCCACGCGCCCCAAGGCGGCATGATCGGGTCCAAGGGATGCGGCAGCCCTATGGCCATGCCCCAAAAGCTCCACATCAAAGGGGCAAGGGCGAATTGGCAAAGGGTGCCTAAGAACAGCACCTGAACCCCCCAGAATTTCTTGAACCCGAGGTCCCGCAAAAGCCGCCTCGGGTTTTGCATATGGGTGCCATAGGTCATCGCATAGCCCTTGAGCCAACGGGAACGTTGCTTGACCCAAGGAAGACTTTGGCAGTTCGCCTCTTCTAGCGTGACAGTGGGGATAAGTTCGGTGCGGTAGCCATGCCGCGCCAGTCTGATCCCGAGGTCCGCATCCTCGGTCACGTTGTGGGCATCCCACCCACCGAGCGCCTCGAGCACGTGGCGGCGAAAGAAAAGTGTGGTGCCCCCGAGCGGCAGCACCAGCCCAAGTCGCTCGAGACCCGGAAGGATCATCCTAAACCAAGTGGCATATTCGATGGTGAATTGGCGCGATATAAAGTTTTGCTCGGCATTATAGAAGTCGAGAACACCTTGAAGGCAGGCAACTTTCTCGCTGCGCGCGGAAAAGGCATAGACGATTTTGCGGATTTGGTCAGGCGCGGGGGCGTCTTCGGCATCATAGACGCCGATGATCGATCCCTTGGTGAATCTCAGGCCATAGTTCAACGCGCGGGGCTTCGTTCGTAGCGTGCCTTTGGGGACAGTGATCTGCCGCATCCAGCGGGGGATATTCGCAGCCTCGAGCGCGACTTTCGTGAGAGTATCGTTGTCTTCGAGCAGAAGGCAGACGTCGAGAAGTTCGAGCGGATACTCGAGCCGCCCAAGGCGATCCAGCAAAGCTGCTGCAATTGCCTTTTCACGGTAGAGCGGCACGAGGATCGACACGATTGGATAGCGATGCGGCGTGACCGAGTTGTGCGTATCAGGTGGTTTTCTGAGGGCCGATATCCCCGCGATCACGCGCAGGGTCTGGATCGCGAGAAAGCTGGTGAGTGCGATGCCGAAGAGAATGTAGAGCAGCGGTGTCAGCGCGAAATGATATGCGATGAAGCCGGCAAGGAGCGTCAGCGCTCCATAAACAAAAGCGCGATCGGCCCAAGGTCTTACGCTATGCGCCAGAGGTGTGAGGGTCTCTGCCGCCGCGACGAGTTTGCCTTTGGCAACGTTCGCAATCGCCGCCTCGAGGTCGTCCTGCGCACAAACGGCGATGCGGATATCGCCGAACTGCTCTTGGAGCGCGGGGAGGTGGTTGTTCATGTCCTCGGGATGGCTTGTCAAAACGATGATCCCGTCCCCCATCCGTCTCCACGGGAGAACGCTTTGGTGGAGGGCAAGGAGCGCACCGTATTGATGCACAAGCCGTGGATCGGGGGGGTGACGCAAGGGGTCGATGGTGCCAGTGTCGTAAAGCTCGGCCTGAAGGTCCGCGACATCGCGCGCGCACAGGCGCAGCGCCTTACGAAGTCCGTCAACAATACCGATCTGATGCCGTCGCAACGACCTCTCGGTTTCGGCAACACGCTGATCAGAGGCAAGGCCGCGCGCAACAAGGCTCCGGCCGATATCGCTTGAGGCGAGACGGGCCGACGTATGCACGACTTCTAAGCGGCGTTCTGCCCCCATGCGCGGTCTCCGAGTTATCGAAGATCAAGATAGGGGCAGGGACTTAAAGGGAGGTTAATGGCCGATGCCCCGACTTGGGGCATCGGAAATCAGGGCCTTGGCCGATTATGCTTTGCGGGCTTCCATGGCTTCGGCGAAACGCTCGAAGAGATAGAAGCTGTCCATCGGACCAGGCGAGGCTTCGGGGTGGTATTGCACCGAGAAAACGGGACGATCGGTCATACGGATACCGCAGTTCGACCCGTCAAAGAGCGAAACGTGCGTTTCCATCACGCCATCAGGAAGGGTCTGGCTGTCCACGGTGAAGCCGTGGTTCATCGAGGTGATCTCGACCGCGCCGTCCTCCAGCCGCTTGACCGGGTGGTTGGCGCCGTGGTGGCCGAACTTCATTTTGAAGGTCTTGGCACCCGAGGCCAAGGCCATGATCTGATGGCCCAGGCAAATGCCGAAGGTGGGCGTGCCTGTCTCGATGAGCTCAC
>JALRIK010000120.1 GCA_023255435.1 Marivivens sp. | reverse complement strand
CGCCGCGATCCGCATCCGCCTCGAAGCGCGTCGGATCGAACGCGTCGGGTCTCTCCCAAAACCGCTCATGACGATGAAGATGCCAAGGGCTGAGAACCACCTGGGCACCGGGTTTGACCGCCCTGCCCCTGAACTCTTCGGGACAGGTGGTTTCACGCACCATCATCGGGACGGGCGGATAGAGACGCAGGGTTTCACTAAAGACATTGCGGGTCACGCGAAGCTTGGCAACGGCCGCGAACTCGGGCTCAAGGCTTTCGGCCTCGCGGGCAATCCTCTCCTGCCACTCGGGATAGAGCGCGCAAAGATAGAGCGCCCACGCCAACGCAGAGGCGCTTGTCTCGTGGCCTGCAAGAAAGAAAATCGCCACCTGATCGACCATCTCGGGCACGTCAAAGGTTTTGCCCGTCAAAGGGTCCTCCGTCGTCATGATCTTGGTCGCAAGATCGTCAGGCGCATCGCCCGCCTCGATCAGGGACAGACGACGCGTCGTCAGATCGGTGATCAAACGGCGGATCACCTTGGCCGTGCGCTTGGTCTCGGACGAGAAAAAGCGCGGCATCCATTTTGGCCCGCGCACGAAAGCAGCAAGATTAAGGATGGGCTGACTGCGCTGATGGGCCCGGAATTCTTCAAAGACCCGTGTTGCGGTTTCGTCTTCGATCGGTAGAGAGAAGAGCGTTCGAAAAATCACATCGGCGGCCACATGGCTTGTCTGTTGCTCGATCTCGAGAGGCGCACCATCGGCCAGCGGAGCAAGTCGCGCCACAGCGCTTTCGCCTGCGGCCCACATTGCAGGAAGGTATCGCGAAGCCGTCCGCCTGCGAAACTTGGATCGATGATGCGCCTCTGGCTTTTCCACACCTCGCCATTAGTCAGAAAGACCGAATTGCCGAGGATGGGGCGCAAGCCTGCTCCGACACGATCCGACTTGGGAAAATCATCGGGCCTTTCGTTAAGGACGCAACGGATAAGCGCAGGATCATTGACCAGATAGCTCTGAAAGAACGGCGTGCGGAACTGCGCCATCCATGCGCGATAGAGTTTGGCAGGCTGGGCCGAAAGGATGTCCTCGCGGAAGAGCCGCAAATAGCGCCAAAGCGACACCTTTTCCGGACGTGAAGGAGGTTTGGGCGGGATCATGTGTTGACCGAAGTATAGCGATTGAGGGGCCGCTCGATCCGGCTTTTCGACGGGGGGCGATCCTTGAACCTCTCGGCAAGTGTCTTGGGCCCCGCCGTGATCTGGAAATAGTCATAATCTTTGGGCCGATCAAAGGCACAAAGGTATTGGAAATGGAGACGGAAAAACCGCCAGCGCAACTCCGACCAACGCTCGGGCGAGAGGCTCTGGGTAAAGGCGGCAGAGATGACCAGCGGCCATTTCTTTTTATCCTCGCGCGCGACACCGCTCACCGAAACGGGATCGCAGAGCGCAAACGCGCAGCCATCCCCAGGTGCCGTGACATCGACCCAAGCGACAATATCCTGTTCGCTCAGCATCCGAAGATCGGCACGCAAACGGCCTGCGTCGCGCAGGAAGGATACCATCGGCACCACCTGACCCAGTGAAAGGAACCCCAACGCAGGCCCTGCCTCTCGTACCGCACCCGCGCGCAGGATATCAGCAAGGATCGAGACTGCCAGATGCGCACCCGACGAATGCCCCACAACCAGAACTTCATCGACATCGGACGCAAGCGCTTCGAGGATCGCGCCTCTGAAAATGGTCATTCTCGCTTCCAACTCGGGTGGGTTCGCGCCGTTCCAATGGGCGGAATAGGCATAGTCATGCATGAGGTAATAGGCAAAAAACCTGTTGTCCTTGGACTTGAACCACCGAAGGACTGCAATCGCGGCCATCGGAAACAAGGGCACGGACAATAGGAAGAACACAGGCCGATACGCGTCCACCAACTCTGGGATCGGGATCATTAGTCGCGCGACAAAAACAGAGAGCGCCTGAAAAGCCCAAGTGCAGAATGCCCCGATCAGAAGCGCGATCACCAATTGCAGCAGAAGCATTCCAACGGGATAAAGCGCGGCGATGATGGGCCCCTTGCGCAGAAACATCAGCCGAAAGAGAGCGCCGCTCGCCAGATAGGTCCAAGCCGTGCGCACAATCTGGAGATAGGTCGCGGGGATCGTGTTCTCCATGCTGTCGCGCACAATGTCGGACCAGACCAGCACCTCGACCTTGGTGTCGACCTTCGCCCCGTCGATCTCGGCCTCGATCTGCCAGCCGTAGCGGGCCCCGCTCGTCGGAGAAAGTGACAGCCTATACCCCGAAATCTCGGCCTGATCGGCGCTTTCCTTGCGATAGAGCTCGCGATAGCGGCGTGGATGGATCGGATCATAGCCCGGGATATAGAAAACCTGACGCTTTCGCACCGGCCTCGCGGTCTCTTGCTCCGTCATGATGGGTCTCTTGTCCACTCTTTGGGAGCAGTCTAGCGCTCAAAACTTGTAAAGATAAGAGCGGAATTTATCCCAAAGTTGCAAGTCCCGGGAAGGTTTCGAGAAGCCAGAAGGAAATGTCCGAGAATTTCCCCGTGAGCATGAGAATTCCCACAATCAGGAGCAAGGTTCCCGAGAGTTTTTCCACGGTCCGCATATGGCGCTTCAGCCAGTTCATCGGTCCTTTGAGACGCGGGAAGAAAGCCGCAACAAGAAGGAACGGCAACCCCAGACCGATGGCATAGACCGCAAGAAGAAGCGTTCCTTTGGCCATATCCGCTTCGGAAGCCGCAAGACCGAGGATTGCGCCGAGCACAGGCCCAAGACAGGGCGTCCAACCAAAGGCGAAGGCCAACCCCAAAAGATAGGCCCCAAAGGCACTTCCGCCTTGATCTCCTGCATCGATCCGCGCCTCGCGGTTCAGGAAGGGAATGCGGAAAATCCCGATGAAATGAAGACCGAAAATGATGATGATCACACCCGCAATCGTGATCGCCACGTCCTGAAAGGACAGGAAAAGTCGCCCCGCCGCCGAGAATGCGAAACCGAGCAGAAGAAACACGGTCGAAAGCCCGAGCACAAAGAACACGGCAGAAAGAAAAACTTTGCCGCGCGCGCTGCTTTCCCCTTCCATTTGGGTGACGGAGACGCCGCCCATATAGGCCAGATAGGGCGGCACAACAGGAAGAACGCAGGGGCTTAGGAACGAAAGCACCCCCGCAACAAGCGAAATGCCCATCGCGACAAGAAGTGAAGCGTCGAGAAATGTGCCTGCGTCGAACATATCGCATCCCCTTTTCCATCGGACATAAGGCAATCCGTGCCCCGCGTCACGCGTCAAGCGGTCACATTCGAGTAAGCACCTGAAACGAAAACGCCGCCCCGAGAGGCGGCGTTCTCATGAACTCAGAGGCTCCACCAGCCTTTGCGCTTGGGCTTTGGCTTTTCCTCGGCTTTGGGCGCCTCGGGCTCTGCCGTCACCAGTTCGGGTTCCGGCGCAGGAGCAGACTCTTCGGCCAAAACAGGAGCAGATTCCTCGGCCTTTGACTCGACGGGCGCGTCTTGCGTGGGTTCCGCTTCGATCGGAGTTTCGGCAACTGCCTCTTCCTCGGTCTTTTTCTTGCGGGCTGCAGTGCGCTTGCGCGGAGCCTTCTTCGGCTTTTCCTCGGCCAGAGGCTCTTCGGTCGGAGCGTCGGTCGCAGCTTCGGCGGTAGGCTCTTCTACCTGTGCCTCGGCCTCTTCGGCGTCCTTCTTCTTGGAGCGGCTACGGGTCGAACGAGCGCGGGTCTTCTTCGCAGGCTTTTCCTCGGTCTCGGCGGGTGCTTCTGCCTCTTCGGCAGTTGCAGCCTCGGCGGGCTCTTCGGTCACTTCGGCAACGGCTTCGGGGGTTACGGTTTCAGAAGACTCCTCCTCCGTTTCGTCGCCTTCAGCTTCGTCCGACTCGTCGGACTCGCCGTTTTCGGAACCGTTCTCGGCGTTCTTGCCCGAACCGCGACGACGACGACGCCGACGCTTTTTCTTCTTGGGCTTATCGTCTTCCGATGCCTCGACAGTCTCTTCTTCTACCTCTTCCGCCTCTTCTACGATGTCGTCCTCGTCCTCTTCGAGAAGAGCGGCGGACACCATTTGGACGGGAGCGGCTTCGGGAACGATACGCGTTGCGGTCTTGAACTTCTCGACAGCAAAATCTGGCGAGATGAGCGTCGGATCACATTCGATCCGCACGGCCATACCGTAGCGCGCTTCGATGTCAGCGATATGCTCGCGCTTTTGGTTCATGAGGAAGTTGGCGATGCCGATGGGCGCACGCACGAGAACCTCGCGCGAGCGGCCGCGAACGCCCTCTTCTTCGAGCTGGCGAAGGATGAGGAGCGCGACGTTGTCGTCCGAACGCAAAAGGCCCGTGCCGTGGCAATGCGGGCACGGCTGGGTCGTGGCCTCGAGCATACCGGGGCGCAGACGCTGACGTGACATTTCCAACAGACCAAAGCCCGAAATACGGCCAACTTGAATGCGGGCACGGTCGGTCTTGAGCTTATCCTTGAGACGCTTTTCAACCGCAGTGTTGTTCTTGCGCTCGTCCATATCGATAAAATCGATGACGATCAGACCCGCAAGGTCACGAAGGCGCAGTTGACGGGCAACTTCTTCAGCGGCTTCAAGGTTGGTCTTGAGAGCGGTCTGCTCGATCGACCCTTCCTTGGTGGCGCGACCCGAGTTGACGTCGATCGCAACAAGCGCTTCGGTCACACCGATGACGATATAGCCGCCCGAAGGAAGCTGGACCGTCGGGTTGAACATACCCGAAAGATAGCCCTCGACCTGATAGCGCGCAAAGAGCGGCAATTGATCGGCATAGGGTTTCACGTTCTTGGCGTGGGACGGCATGATCATTTTCATGAAGTCCTTGGCCGTGCGATAGCCTTCGTCGCCTGCAACGATCACTTCGTCGATCTCTTTGGAGTAAAGATCGCGGATCGTGCGCTTTATAAGGTCGCCCTCTTCGTAAATCTTGGCGGGCGCTGCGGATTTGAGCGTCAGCTCGCGGATCTGCTCCCAAAGACGCTGAAGATATTCATAGTCGCGCTTGATTTCGGGTTTGGTCCGCTGGCTCCCTGCGGTGCGCACGATAAGACCGGCGCCCTGCGGCACTTCCATCTCGCTCGCGATTTCCTTGAGACGTTTGCGGTCGGCTGCATTGGTGATCTTGCGCGAAATGCCGCCACCGCGTGCGGTGTTGGGCATAAGAACGCAGTAACGGCCTGCAAGCGAAAGATAGGTGGTCAGAGCCGCGCCCTTGTTGCCACGCTCTTCCTTGACGACCTGCACCAGAAGGATCTGGCGCACTTTGATGACTTCTTGGATCTTGTAGCGCTTGGGACGCGGCTTGCGCACGGGGCGCACGTCTTCGCTGTCGTCCTCGTCGGCGACGCTTTCGATCTCGGCGTCTTCGTGCTCTTCGTCGTCCTCGTCTTCATCCTCGTCGGCGTCAGAGGCGCTTGCGCCCTCTTCGGTCTCTTGAATGTCGACGACGTCTTGAGCCTCGGCGACCTCGTCCGAGGGCTCTTCGTCCGCGGTTGGCGTTTCGACGGGCGTCTCGTGAACGGTCATCATCGGGCTGTCGCCCTCGTGATCGTCCTCGTCGTCGAAGTCGATGGTTTCCATGCCCGCAATCTCGCGGCGCGGCGCGCCCTCGTCATCGCCTGCAACCTCTTGGGTTGCGACGATATCGTTCGATGCGGTGTCGGACGCTTTGGAGCGTGTGCGCGAGCGACGACGACGCGAGCGCTTGGGCTTGTCGTCCTCTTCGTGCTCTGCTTCGGCCTTGAGGCTTTCCGCATAGGCACGCTCTTCTTCCATCAGAGCTTCGCGGTCCGCGACAGGTATCTGATAGTAATCGGGATGAATCTCGGAAAACGCGAGGAACCCGTGACGGTTGCCGCCGTAATCGACAAAGGCAGCCTGTAGAGAGGGCTCTACGCGGGTTACTTTTGCGAGATAGATATTACCAGCGAGCTGGCGCTTAGATTGGCTTTCAAAGTCAAATTCCTCGACCTTGTTGCCGTCTACCACGACGACGCGGGTTTCTTCCGCGTGTGTGGCATCGATGAGCATTTTCTTTGCCATTGTATCCGTTTTTCGCACGCAAAAGCGGCCTCTCCCCCGGAGGGGCGGCGGTCGGCTTTGCGTGGTTATCTGTTATGGCGATGAGCGTGTGAACACAAAGCGGGCCCCTCGGGGCCTCCACATTTATGCCTGTTACGAGCACGCGTTGCATCGCGGTTCTTCTCCGACGCCCTTGGGCGCCCGTTAATAGGCCCGGCGCGTCCGATTGAAACCTCGCGCAGCCAGGGCGTTCTTCTGACCATTTCAAGGTCATGTATATCTGCGACAGAGCGGCGCCTTGGCCCGTTTTTCTCTGGAACAGTGAAACTTTCCGAACCTCACCGCGCACCGTAGCGCGAGCGTCCGTAGATCATACATAGCGGAGGGCTGGGGATAATTTCAATGCCCAAGTTACAAAGCCCCGCATTTCGCAGGGCTTTAGAGCGAAAATCAGAGATAATCCGAGCGCTGCAGACCGTATTTCGCCATTTTTTCGTTGAGCGTGCGTCGCGGGAGACAAAGTTCGTCCATCACGGCGACGATCGAGCCTTTGTGGCGACGCATCGTATTATCGATCAGCATCCGCTCAAAGGCTTCGACGAATTCCTTGAGCGGCTTGCCTTCGGTCGTCATCGCGGGGCGCCCTTCTTCGTCGCTGTCGCTCATAAGCAGCGACGCAATGGTGCCCGACCCGCGGCGGCTCTGAAGCACGGCGCGCTCGGCAACGTTAATCAGCTGGCGCACGTTGCCGGGCCAAGGCGCTTGCAAAAGCTGCGCGGCCTCTTGCGCGGTGACTTGCGGGGCGTCACAGCCATATTCATCTGCAAATTGCTCGGACAGCGCGGTAAAGAGCGTGAGGATATCCTCGCCACGCTGACGCAGCGGCGGCACAGTGATCCGAAGCGCTGCGAGACGGTAAAAGAGATCGGGACGCAGCACGCTTTCACAGGTTTTGTTCTGTTCCTGAAGGTTACAGATCGCGACAATCCGCGTCTCTGCGGGCGTCCCTTGCTCGTTGATCGCAGTCAAAAGTCGGGCCTGAAGCGACTGGCTCAGCGCCTCGATGTCCTCGAGCACCAAAGTACCGCCACGGGCCTCTTCCATCGCGGGTATCGGCTCGTCCTCTTGGGCGGGACCAAAGAGACGGCGCACAAGCGTGTCCTCGTCATAAGCGGCGCAGGAAATCAGAACGAATTTCTTGTTGGCGCGCGAGCCGACCGCGTGGAGCGCGTGGGCGACGAGCGTCTTGCCTGTGCCCGTTTCGCCTTCGATGAGGACGTGACCATCGGCTTGCCCAAGATCGAGAATGTCTTCCTTGAGGCGCACCATCACGGGGCTT
>JALRIK010000011.1 GCA_023255435.1 Marivivens sp. | reverse complement strand
GTATTGAGAACGAGAATTTTGCGGCGACCCCTTTGCAGTGTCTTACAGTTGCTTATCGAACTGTAAGTCGAGAACTTTATGGTAAAGACGCTGCTTCCCACATTGGGACATCCTTGCGCGGTGCTGATAAAGGTCGCCCATTATCAGAACAGCTGAATTTCCAAGCAAGACTGAAAGAAATTGGTCAAGGAAATGACGCGGCCCGTCGCGATTTTAAAGCGACATTTGATCGTTTGACTTCCGCGCTAGTTAACAATCAGGTTGGCATAATTGGCTCCTTAATTATTGAATTCGACGGGCAGTTGCCCTTCATGTTCGCGGGAGCTTGGTCACCACTAACCGACTTCTACGGCAGGAAACTTCAAGACGGGTTATCGGATCAACTCTTAGAGCAGATTATGGTTTCCTCTTTTGCTGTCGAAAACCGAGCGATCGTTTGCATATCTTGGCGTGAAATTGAACGTGCTCCAGGCAGGATTGTCGCAGAACAGATTTCTATGGTGTCCAATGAAGAAAAAGCTTCGGCAATTTTGCAGTTTGTAGTTAAGCACATAGAGAATATATTCTTCAATCCTGACTGGTACTATGGTCTTGCAGAAACTCAGAAAAAGCAGTTGGAATATCTAGCTGAGGACGGGATTGACCTCATGGGGAGTCCGCCGTCTGCCGAAATTCGTCTTGATATGGGTTTTGATCTCCCAACTAGTTTAGCTGTGACTTGGCAGTAGATATTGTCCCGACGGCTAACACCGCAAAAACAAAAACCGCCCCCGAAGGGGCGGCTTGTGTTGTTCACAGAGTGCTCCGAAGGGCCGCTTAGTGTTCTTCCGCGAGGAAGCGTTCGGCGTCTAGGGCGGCCATGCAGCCCATGCCTGCGGAGGTGATGGCTTGGCGGTATTTGTGGTCGGTGAGGTCGCCTGCGGCAAAGACGCCGGGGATCGAGGTTTCGGTCGAGCCGGGTTTCACCGAGACGTAGCCGCCGTTGTGCAATTCAAGCTGGTCCTTGACCAGTTCGTTCGCGGGGGCGTGGCCGATGGCGATAAAGACGCCCTTGGCGGGGATGTCCGTGATCTCGCCCGTTTTGGTGTGCTTGACCTTGACGCCTTCGACGCCGAGCGGGCTGTCGGTGCCATAAACCTCGTGGATTTCGTGGAACCATAGGGTCTCGATCTTGGGGTTCTTGTTGAGACGGTCGATGAGGATCTTTTCGGCGCGCAGCTCGTCGCGGCGGTGGATCAGCGTCACTTTGGAGGCGAAGTTGGTGAGGAAGAGCGCCTCTTCCACGGCGGTGTTGCCGCCGCCAACCACGACGATTTCCTGACCGCGATAGAAGAAGCCGTCACAGGTCGCACAGGCCGACACGCCAAAGCCACGGAATTTCTCTTCGGTGGGAAGGCCGAGCCATTTGGCCTTGGCCCCTGTGGCGAGGATCACGGCATCGGCGGTGTAGGTGGTGCCGCTGTCGCCCTTGGCGGTGAAGGGACGCTTGGACAGGTCCAGATCGGTGATGATGTCCATGATGATCTCGCAGCCCATCGCCTTGGCGTGGGCTTCCATGTTGACCATCAGCTCGGGGCCTTGGATTTCGTTGACGCCCGGCCAGTTCTCGACCTCGGTCGTGGTGGTGAGCTGGCCGCCTGGCTCCATCCCCTGCACGAGGATCGGGGAGAGCATGGCGCGGCTGGCGTAAACGCCTGCGGTATAGCCTGCGGGGCCGGAGCCGATGATCAGAACTTTGGTGTGGCGCGAGTCAGACATGTCAGCCCCCTTTTCATTACCTAGCCGTCCCGATATAGCGCCGCCGCGACCCAAGTGAAAGGGCCGCCCATCGTTACAATAGATGCAAATCGCCGCAACTCTCGGAAAGGAAGTTGCGCGTTTGTGAAATATTGTTGCGCTCCCGAAGGCGTTGACGTAAAGAACATTGAAAAACTACGAGGTGGCAAATGCCCGGCACGAAGCTTGATGAAATTGACCGTATGATCCTTGCCGAACTTCAGGCGGACGGGCGGATGACGAACGTCGAGCTGGCAAAGCGTGTGGGGATTTCCGCGCCGCCCTGTCTGCGCCGTGTGCGCACGCTTGAAGAGCAGGGGTATATTCGTGGGTATCACGCCGACGTGGACGCGCGCGAATTGGGGTTCGAGGTTCAGGTTTTCGCGATGGTCGGGCTCCAGAGTCAGGCCGAGGTTGATCTTTCGGCCTTTGAGGCGCGCTGTCAGGAATGGCCGCTTGTGCGCGAGTGTCACATGCTCAACGGCGAGGTGGATTTCATCCTCAAATGTGTGGCCCCCGATCTTCGGACGTTCCAGCGGTTTCTGACCGAGGATCTCCTTAAGGCGCCGAATGTGTCGAGCGTGAAGACGTCGCTGGTCATTCGCGGGGCCAAGGACCAGCCCGGCGTGCCCTTTGATGTGCTCGAAGAGCGGCTGGCCCGCGACGCCTGATCAGGCGGCGCTGAACAGATCCAGATCCCTCAGACTGACCCGAGGCCGCGAGAGCGGTCCGAAGTCGCTTAGCTCTTTGATATGCGGGAACATCGACAGGAACAGGTCGAGCATATTGCCGCGAATGGAGACGAGATGCTCGGGTCCGGGGTGGTAGCTTTCCAACTCGATCCCGCCGACGTTCAGGATTTCGTGACGGTCGAAGGCGAGGTGGAAGACCTGAACCGGAGCGATGGGGCGCATTTCGGTGATCGTGACGCCGTCGCTGAATTCCGTGGCAAGAGTAAGGGCTTTGTCCTGACCTGTGAGCTGTTTGACGCCCACAGAGCGATGGAGAATGCGGGCCGAGGGGCCGAGCACGAAGTCCATCTGGGGCCGCATCATGCCCAAGGCATCCGCACCGATCCGCACAAGGGGCGTGTCATTGCCCGCGTTCGGGACGATGAGCATCGTGCCTTTCCAGCGCAATTCGGTCAGACCGTTGGCGGTTTCAATGCGATCGCCGGGGAGAAGGTCCTCGACCGCGCGGGGGCCCATGTCGGTGCGCAGGATCGCGCCACGGGCAAAGGCGGAAAAGGCGCTCTCGAAGAGTGGTGTCGAGGGCGCGAGGCGGGTCGTCTCGATGATGTCGCCGCGTTGATCGAGATGGATCGTCTCGAACCTTCGCAGGCTCGGCGCACGCCGTTTGACGTCGGAAATGGCGGTCTGTGTGGCGCGGTCGGCGGCCACATTGGGGGTGTCTTTCATGCAATGCCCTTGCGGTTATTGCACCGTTCGTCGGCCCCCACCGACAACGTGCGGCGCACGTAAATCTCAATGCAGGGTTAAAGCAAAACGCGCAGCCGTCAAATTTTAGCGGATTTTGGGAGGGTTGGGGCGGTCAATCCCGCGGGTCGGGGCGGGACTGTTCCTTGATCCGCAACTATGGCGCGAATCGGATATGTATTCTGGAGGGTTCGTTCTGGAATGTATAAACTAAAAAAAGGCGACCCCGGGAGGAAGGGCCGCCGTTTTAGGTGGAGTGTCAAACACTCGAGGGGAGGTAATGGGGTCAGGCCGCTGCTTTGGCTTGGGTTGCTTCGGCGGCTTTGCGGCGGGCGATCATTTCCTGACGACGTGCCCCGCGTGCCCAAGGCATTTGGGTGTCGCATTTGGCAACTTCGGCCATGAGGTTGGTCATCCAGCGCTTTTCAATGGTCTTGGTCATGATCTGCCTTCTTTCGTTGTCCTGTTGCCGCTTTCGGCCTTGGGATCAATTTCACCCAGCATCACGGCAAGAGTTGGGCCAAAGCGCAGAAAATGCGGCTATTGTTTCCAGTTTTTTGCAATGCTCTGAAAATATTACGAAATTTTCGGAAGGGCGAAACGGTAGGGCCGTAATTCGGAGCTTTGTTTCCCGAAAATCGGGCAGGAATGGGGCAGGAAAGGCGGCCTAGAGGCGGATCGCTGCGATGAGTCGACCGTAGTCGGCCTCTTGTTTGTGGATGCTTCTGCGGAAGCTGAAGAATCGGTCGGCGTCGCCATAGGTGCAGTGGCGCGTCCACTCGGCATCCTTGATGCCTGCTTCGCGAAGGCGATAGAGGCCAAAGGCAGGCAGGTCGAAGAGCGAACGATCGGCGTTGCCGTTGGCAAAGAAGCGGGCGTAGCCGTGGTCTTCATCAAGGAACCGTTCGACGAACTCGGGGCCGACTTCATAAGCGCGTTGGCTGATCGTGGGGCCGATGGCAGCGGTGATCTCGGAGCGTTCGGCGCCAATTTCGATCATGGCGTCGACCGTGGCTTCGAGGATGCCCGAGATTGCGCCTTTCCACCCTGCATGGGCGGCACCGATCACGCCGTTTTTTGTGTCAGCAAAAAGAACGGGTTGGCAGTCGGCGGTCAGAACAGAGATGGCAATGCCTTGGGTCGCGGTGACGAGCGCATCGGCTTTGCCCGTGTCTTGTCCTGCTTGGGTGACATGCACAACGTCGGCGGAATGGGTCTGATGCACACCGACGAGGGCCGCGTGGTCGACGTCGAGCGCTTCGGCCACGCGGGCGCGATTGATCGAGACGATCTCGTGCTGGTCCGAGCTCCCGAAGCCGCAATTCAGCCCTTGGAAGATACCCGAGGAAGCACCGCCGCGCCGCGCAAAGAACCCGTGTTGCACGGGGCCGAGGAGGTCGGAAGTGATGATGTCGAGTGTCATGCTTGAAGACCCGGTGGCGGGGTGGCGGTCGAGGGATAAAGTCCCATCACTTTGAACAAGTCTCCCATTTCCGCGGGATGGGTCAAGCGTCTATGCGCGGCAATGTGGGATTCGAGTGCCTCTCCGCCGAGACGGGTGGCAAGCGCTTGGGCCCGCTCGGTGATGCCGAGCCGCTCCAGAAAGACGCCTTGGGGGGTGAGGCGGGTAAACTTGGCGGGCGCGGCGGCGCGGGCCACGGCCTCGAAATCCACATGGGCGGTGAGGTCGGCGGTGCCCGGTGCGGCGAGCGGGTCGGTTTTTTCGTGGGCACGAAGGGCCTGAAGCGTGTCGCCCAGAGAGTGCCAGTCGCCATAGTCGATGAAGATCGCAGCGCCGCCCTTGGCTTCGATCCGCGCGCCGATTTCGCCGATAAAGGCGGGAAGAGCGGGGCAGGTTTCGACAAGGTCGCCGTCTTGGGTGTCGTCGAGCCTATGGGTCAATGCGGTGATGGGGGCAGGGGCCGAGAGACCGAAGGTTAGCCCGCCCTGATCCATGCCGACCATCCGTTCGCGCCATCCGGTGCCGTCGCGCACGAATTGGCGGATGGGGAGCGCGTCGAGGAATTCATTGGCGACGAGGTAGATCGGTAAATCTGGGAGATCCGAGAGGCTGTCGATCCAGAGCGCATCGGGAACGCGCTTGGCCTGTTCAGCGCGAAGTGTGGGCGAGGCTTCGAGGAAATAGACCTCGGCTGCGGCGTGGAAATTCGGCACGGCCCGAGTGGCGCGGAGAATATCGGCCATCAGCGTGCCGCGACCGGGACCGGGTTCGACAAGGGCGAAGCGGGACGGCGCGCCTTGGTCGAGCCATGTCTGCGCAAGGCAAAGGCCCAGCAGCTCGCCGAACATCTGGCTTATTTCGGGGGCGGTGATGAAATCCCCAGCGGCTCCGAGGGGGTCGCGGGTTGCGTAATAGCCGTGCTCGGGATGCAAGAGCGCCTCGGACATGTAGTCGGCCAGCGAGATCGGGCCCGTCGCGGCGATCCGCGCGGTCAGGATATCGAGAAGCTCGGTCATTTGTTGCGGGTCGAGTAGAGGACGAAGACAAGGCCGAGAAGGAGCATCGGAAGGCTCAGGATCTGGCCCATGGTAAGGCCATAGTCACCGAACTGGACCGCAAGGCCGAGCGGGTTCGTAGGGGTAACGAATTGGGCATCGGGTTGGCGGACGAATTCGACGATGAAGCGTGAAAGACCATAGCCTGCGAGAAAGACGCCCGTGGCGCGCCACGGGGCTTTGAAGGCATTGGCGCGGAAGACGAGAAAGAGCAGGAGCGTGCCGAGAATGAGACCTTCGAGCAGGGCTTCATAGAGCTGCGAGGGGTGGCGGGCGCAATAGAGCTGAAGCGTCATGCAGTTTTGTGCCGCTTCCCCCGGAAAGACGACGCCCCAAGGAAGATCGGTCGGGCGGCCCCAGAGCTCGGCATTGATGAAGTTGGCGATACGGCCGAAGAAAAGCCCGATGGGGGCGGCAATGGCCATCATGTCAAAGAGCTTGCCAAGTTCGATCCCGTGGCGTTTGGCAAAGATGGTCGAGCCGATGGCCACCCCGAGGAACCCGCCATGGAACGACATCCCGCCAAGCCAGACCATGGGGATTTCCATCGGATGGGCGAGGTAATAGGCGGGTTGATAAAAGAGCACATAGCCCAGACGCCCGCCGATGATCACACCGAGGATGATCCATGTCAGAAGGTCCTCGAGCATCTGTTTGCCGAGCGGCGGGGTGTCGTTGCGCCAAAGGGTCGGCCGGTTCAAGGTCGCAACCGCCAGACGCCAGCCCAACATGATCCCGACGATATAGGCCAGAGCATACCAGCGGAGCGAAAAATCGCTGCCGAAGAGGTGGATGGTGAAAATCTCGGGGGAGATATCGGGGAAAAAGATGGGTCCGGTCATGGCAAAAGGTCTGGTGTGCGCCACGCGCGTTGTCAACAGGTCTTGGCCTTGCGATTTCGGGCCTCAAAGCCCATATAGCGGTTAAGCACCGAACTGGAGGGCCTTATGCAAACCCGTAACAAGATTCTCGACGATCTTTCGCAGCTTATGACCAACGCGATGGGCGTCGCACAGGGCGCCAAGACCGAAGCCGACAATGCGTTCAAGTCTCTGCTTGATCGCTGGCTTGCCGAACGGGACTTTGTCACCCGCGAAGAATTCGACGCGGTGCGCGCGATGGCCCAGAAGGCCCGCGAGGAAAACGAAGCGCTCAAAGCGCGGCTCGACGCTCTCGAATCCAAGTAAATTCGGGCGGTCCTTTGGGGCCGCTTTTTCTATGGCCACACATGCGGTGTGGCCGTTTTGCGTTCAGCCAAGGGGATTACATGTCCGACACCAAGTGCTCTAAATCCGTTGCAAGTTATTTTACCTATGCAATCGGCTTTACCGTTGTCGGGCTGGGGCTGAGTGCGTGGCTTGGATGGGAGACGCATCACACGGTCGGCGGGATGTTCAACATTCTCTTTATCGCCAGCGTTCTAGCGGTTCTCGAAATTTCGCTTTCGTTCGATAATGCGATTGTGAATGCGAACAAGCTTCGCACCATGACGCCCGAATGGCAGCACAGGTTCCTGACGTGGGGCATTCTGATCGCCGTGTTCGGGATGCGGATCGTTTTTCCTCTGGCGATTGTCGTGGTGGCCGCCGATCTTGGACCCATTGAAGCGCTTCGTCTGGCGTCGAACGATCCCCACCGCTATGCCGAGATCATCGAAGGCGCGGGCCTGTCGATCAGCGCTTTCGGGGGTACCTTTTTGATGATGGTCGCGCTCGATTTCTTTTGCGACGACGAAAAGCATGTCCATTGGCTGGGCGGGATCGAGCGGATGGTTTCGCGCGTATCGGGGGCAAAGTTCCTGACCGTGGCTATTGTGCTCGGGGTTGTCGCGCTCATTGCGGGGACATTCGAGGGACGCGAGGCATTCACCTTTTTGACAGCGTCGGTCTGGGGGCTTTTGACCTTTCTCGTTGTGGATGTGGTCAGCGATTACCTTGAAGGGGATGCCTCGACAGCCACGGCGCAGGTCGGGCTGAGCGGGTTTCTCTATCTCGAGGTGCTCGATGCTTCGTTCAGTTTCGACGGGGTGATCGGGGCTTTTGCGCTGACGCAGAACCTCTATGTGATCGCGATTGGGCTCGGGATTGGGGCGATGTTCGTGCGCTCTATGACGATCCTTCTGGTGGATCGCGGAACGCTCACCGAATACCGCTTTCTGGAGCATGGGGCGTTTTATTCGATCCTTGTTCTGTCGCTGATCATGTTCACCCATGTGCATCTTCATGTGCCCGAAGTCGTCACGGGGTTGATCGGTGCAGCACTGATAGGCGCGTCGTTCTATAGCTCGCTGCGCTACAAGCGGTTGCATGGGTGATGTCCTAGGCCAGACCCAGATCGCAAAGCGCAAAGGCTTCGGCCCAAGGGCTTTGTTCGGTGAGAATAGCGATATGTGTTGAGGAGGCGAGGGCTTCTTCCTCGGGGCTCGGCGGGAGCGGGATGAAGCTTTCCTCGTCGCGGGTGCCGAAGACCAAGCCGTTTTGATCGCTTGGCCTAACCCTGAGCCGTTGGGGGCGAAGGATGACAGTCTCGCCGCCGAAGTGACGGACCAAGGGACCGAGCACCAGACCGAGAAAGAGCGCATCGCCGCCCCCGCTTTCGGGCAGGATGACGAGCGGCGTGCCCTTCCACAGGATAACCCATAGCGGGGCGAGGGGCGGTGTGGTGAAGGCGATTTCAAAGAGCGGTTCTTCGGCAAGAAGCTGTTCGAGGGCGGGCACGCCGTCGGAGGGGCGACAGATGACGAGATCGTGTTCGAGCGCCAAGGCGGTCAGGCGGGCCTTGATCCTGCTGGCGGTCGGGGGGAGCGCCGAGCATTGGCCGATGCGGACATGATTGGCGCGAAGCACATGGGCCAGCAGCGCGTCAGTTGGCCCCGCGATGGCGACGCGTAGGGGGGCAAAAGTCGGGGCGGCCCCAAGACCCGCGCGGATCAGAAGCGGCAGGGCCTTGGGCGGCACGCGGGTTCCCGCCTCGAAGGTGAGCGGTCCTGCGGCCAGATCCTTTACCAGAACGCGACCGATGAGGTCGGTTGCGGCGGTTTTCTCGACCTTGGGACGGGGGAGGTCCAGCGCGGCGATGGCAGAAGGCAGATCCGTCAGGGGAATGCGCCGCGCCTTGGGGGCGCTTTTGGGGGCGGGCGCTTTGGGGAGTGCGGCGCGCAGGAGGTGGCCCTGACCTGCGCCGAGGATCGCGCCATCGGAGGGCATGCCCTCCATCAATCCAGCAAGATGGCCCGATGAGGAGAGGTTAAAGAGCGCCTTGGACAGAAGCGCGACCTGTAACTGGTCGGGCACGCTGTCTTTGTCGGTCGCGGCGCGGACCTCTTCGGCGATGAGGCTGGGATAGACTTCGGCGACGGTGATCAGGTCCGGCGCTTCAAAGGGCCAGACTTTGATCGCAGGATGCACCGCCTTGAGCCGCGAGAGCATCGCCATGCCTGTGAGCGACTGGGCCCCGACCGCGCCTGCGCCTGCAAGCTGCCAGAGGGTTTTGGGCATTGCGCCTTCGTGGCGGGCGATGACTTCGGTCCTGCGATAGGTCTCGATCCCTTGGGGGAGCGGCGGTTTGGTGCGGGGCAGGCCGAGGATGTCCTGACGCGTGGTGTTGCCCCAAAAGGGGCCGTCTTCGTCAAAGGCGGCGTTCATCTCGGCCGCCACATCACGGTAGTTGGTAAAATTGTCGGGGCCTTCGATGATCCGCTCGCGCAGAAAGGACCAGAGCGCAAAGGGGTGGGCTGTGCCCGTCACTCTCTCGGTAAAGCCCTTGGGGGCGGAGAGTGCGAAATCCACGCCGATCAAGAGCCGTTTGCCTGTGGTCTGGCTCTCCTCGATGAGCTGCGAGAGCGCGCTTTCGGCGAGAAGGCGCGTGGGAATATTCTTGGTTTCGGTGCCGAAAGCGTCGGTGATCCCGAGCCAGATCGAGTCCCGCCCTGTTTTGGGTTTTCCTGCGGCGGACCAGTCCAGAATAGCGATGCGGTCGAACTGCATTGGGACATTCATCGCTTGGGCTAAGACTTCGGTGATTTGATCATGCGCGGGAGTGTGCAGCGCCGATGCACGGCGTTGCAAGCCGGATTTCACTATCCCCTGAATTGGGCGATGGCGCGCTGATCAGACGATGCCGCCCGCAATGAAGCGCTGGGCCAATTGGCGGAAGCTTTGCGCTTGCGGGCTGTCGGGCTTGGCGACGACCACGGGGGCGCCGCTGTCCGAAGTTGTGCGGATGTCGATATGCAGCGGAATCTCGGCGAGAAGCGGAGTGCCGAGCGCTTCGGCTTCGGCGGCGACACCGCCATGCCCAAAGATATGCTCGGCATGGCCGCAGTTCGAGCAGACGTGCACCGACATATTCTCGATCAGACCAAAGAGCGGCACGTTGAATTTGCGGAACATGTCGATGCCTTTGCGGGCGTCGAGAAGGGCGATGTCCTGCGGGGTTGAGACGACGATCGCCCCGTCCACGAAGGTTTTCTGTGCAAGGGTCATCTGCACATCGCCCGTTCCAGGCGGAAGGTCGACAATCAGGGCGTCAAGCTCGCCCCACTGCACTTGGAACAGCATTTGTTGCAGGGCGCCCATGAGCATCGGGCCGCGCCAGACGACCGCTTCGCCGTCTTTGGTCATCATGCCCATCGACATAAGGGTCACGCCGTGGTTCGACACGGGGATGATCATTTTGCCGTCGCCCGTGGCGGGACGTTTGGTGATGTTGAACATGCGGTGCTGCGAGGGGCCGTAGACGTCGGCGTCAAGGAGGCCGACCTTTTTGCCTTCGAGCGCGAGGGCGGCGGCAAGGTTCGCGGAGACGGTGGATTTGCCAACGCCGCCTTTGCCCGAAGCCACGGCGATGATTTTCTTGACGCCCGGCACGCGCTCGGGGCCAGCGGGGGCAGGGCGCGCGGCGGGTTTGAGGTCGGGGGCCTTGGGAGTGGAATGCGCGGTCATCACGACCGAGACAGAGGCCGCGCCGAGCGCTTTGATTTTCGCCTCGGCCTCTGATTTAGCGGCGGTCATCGCCTCGGCCATCGCGGGGTCGATTTCCAGCACGAAGCGCACGGTATCGCCGTCCACCGTCACCGCGCGAGCCTGACCCGTGAGGTCGCCGCCCGCAGGCGAAGGGATCGATTTGAGGACGTCGAGAACGGTTTCGCGGGTGAGGGACATGACTTGGCCTTTGTCAGAGAGTTGGCCCATAGGTCTGACTTTGGGCCGTAAAGGTCAAGGGGCAGTGCCGCTCAAACCGTGTGCAAATAGAGATCGAAGTCCACATCCGCGACCGTTCGGGCCACACGCGCGTATTCCGCCGCTTTGATCGCAGTAAAGGTGCGGTGCATGTCTTCGCCCAAGGCGTCCTTGAGGAAGGCGCTTTTCTGGGCGGCGCGGATTGCCTCGTGCCAGTCGGTCGGGAAGTTGTGATCGCCCGCGTCGTCATAGCCGTTGCCCGTGGTTTCGGGGCCGGGGTCGATGCGGTTTTCGATCCCGTGGCGGAGCGCGGCAAGGACGGTCGCCCCCACGAGATAGGGGTTGGCGTCCACCCCTGCGGGGCGGTGCTCGATGCGGCGAGCCTTGATCGAGCCAGCAGGAATTCGGAGCGCAACAGAGCGGTTGTTGACGCCCCACGTCGGCGAGACAGGCGCATAGCTCTGGTTGGAAAAGCGCCGCCAGCTGTTGGCATGGGGCGCAAACACAAGCATCGCTTCGGCCATTGTGGTGCTCATCCCGCCGATGGCGTGGCGGATGAGGTCGTTCCAGTCGCCTTCGGTCTCTTCGATAAAGACGTTTTTGCCGTTTTCATCGCAGAGGCTCACGTGGAAATGCATCCCAGAACCTGCATAGGCTTCGATCGGCTTGGCCATGAAGCAGGCGGTGACGCCGTGGGCGCGGGCTTGGGCGCGGACGATCCGCTTGAGCCGCATGAGGTCGTCTGCGGCTTGCATTACATCGGTGCGATAGTCGAGGGTCAGTTCATATTGGCCCGGCGCATATTCCGAAATCATGGTTTCGGCACGGATGCCCGCAAGCTCGGCGCCTTTGTAGATGTCGTTGAAGAGCGGGAGCATACCGTGAAGGTGGTCCACGGAATAAACCTCGGTCTTGGAGGAGGGGCGACCGTCAAGCACATCGCGCGCGGGGCGGGCCTTGCCGTATTCATCGCGGTCCTTGTCGAGGAGGAAGAATTCCAGCTCGAAAGCACCTGCGGGATGATAGCCCATCTCGGCCAGCGCGTCGACCTGACGCTGGAGCGCGTGACGCGGGTCCGATGTCATCGGGTTCCCGTCCAGATCATAGAGCGACATGAACACTTCGGCGCGAGGCGGGTTGGTGTTGTGCAAGGGAACAAGCGTTCCCGGAATCGGCCAAGCGCGCAGGTCGCCATCGCCTTGATCCCAGATGAGACCCGTTTCGTGAACATCTTCGCCGCAGATGTCGAGCCCGAGGATCGAGATCGGCATATGGCGGCCCGAGGTATAGAGCGCCATGAGCTCGTGCCGACGGATGATCTTGCCGCGACCGATGCCGTTGGCGTCATGGAGCACAATGTCCACCGCTTCGATTTCGGGGTGGGCGGCAAGGAAGGCTTCGGCCTCGGAGGGGGTCGCGCCAGAGGGGCAGGAGGTCATTGGGTCAGGTCTTTCGTAACGTCGGTAAAGGCCGCGATAAGGCGGTCGATCTGGGCATCCGTGGTGACGGGGGACACCAGCATCATATTGTGGAAAGGCGCGATGAGAACGCCCTTGTTGAGGAGCGCTGCGTGAATGGCGGCCTCTAGTTCAGGGGCATGGGCTTTGGCGGCTTCGGCGCCGTTGCGGAGCGGCTTGGGCGCGCAAATGAATTCGACCCGCGCCCCGACGCGGACGGCATGCCACGGAAGACCTGCGGCAGTGATCGCCCGCGACAGGCCATCGACGAGCCGCGTCGCACCGCGCTCCATATGGGCGTAGTTGGCGGGGGTCATCACCTCGGACAGGGTGGCGCGCAGGCAGGCGAACTGCATCGGATTGGCCGAGAGCGTGGTGCCCATGCCCGAATGTCCCGCATCGCGGGTTTTCTCGGTTTCGGCAAAGGCGTGTGCAACATGCGGGGCAAGGCCCCAAACGGCGGTGGGCATCCCGCCCGCAACGCATTTGCCGACCACAAAGATATCGGGATCAAGGCCATGCACGCGGGTATAGCCGCCGAGACCTGAGGAAATCGTATGGGTTTCGTCGATGATCAGAAGCGCGCCATAGCGAGTGGCAAGTTCGCGCAGTCCCGCATGGAAGCCCGCATCGGGAAGGACCATACAGGAATTGGTCATCACGGGTTCGGTTAGAATGGCGGCGACATCGCCTTGGGCCAAGGCCTCTTCGACCATGGCGAGATCGTTGAATTCGCAAGAGACAGCGGTTTGCGAAAGGTCGTTGACCTGACCCACGAGGCCCGGGCGGTTGGTGGTTTTCCCGTCTTTGCGGACCACCATCGCGTCGTCGATCGTGCCGTGATAGCAACCGTTGAACACGAGCACCTTGGGTTTTCCGGTGACGGCACGGGCAACGCGCAGGGCAAAGCGATTGGCGTCAGTGGCAGTCGTCGCGATCTGCCAGCGCATGTCGCCGAAGGTTTGGGACAAGAGGTTCCCAACCTCGAGAGCGGCGAGTGTGGGAAGCATATAGGTCAGGCCGTTGGTTGCCTGTTCCATGATCGCACGGGCGACGGGTTCGGGCGAATGGCCGAACATGGAGCCGGTATCCCCCAGACAGAAATCGTCGAGCGTGATGCCGTCGATGTCGGTGAGGCTTGCGCCTTGGGCCTTGGCGACCAGCAAGGGAAAGGGCTGGGGCCAATCCTTCATCCAGTGCATCGGCACGCCGTCAAGGAAATGCGTTCCGTGCTCCAAAGCGGCCCGCGTCTTTGGGCGGGCCTTGGTATAGATTTCGGTTTCGCGTTCCCGAAGGGCCGCGATCCGCGTGGGATTTACCCCTGTCATGCAGAGGCCTCGGCGGTTTTTTCGTCACGCAGGCGCTGGGCGACCTGACGCTTGTTGATGAGCGAGAAGCTGATCACGCCGATGGTCACGATACCGATCATGATGGTCGAGAGCGCGTTGATCTCGGGCGAGACGCCGAGGCGCACGGCCGAGAAGATCTTGATCGGGAGGGTGGTTGCACCTGGGCCCGTGGTAAAGCTCGCGATGACGAGATCGTCGAGCGAAAGGGTAAAGGCAAGCAGCCAGCCCGACACCACAGCGGGGGCGATGTTGGGGAGCGTCACCGATTTGAACGCGTCAAAGGGCGTCGCGCCGAGATCGAGCGCTGCCTCTTCGAGCGATTTGTCGAAAGAGACAAGGCGCGAGGAGACCACGACCGAGACGTAACACATGGTAAAGGTCGTGTGGGCGAGGATCACGGTCATCATGCCTGCCGAGGAGAACATCACCTTGAACAGGAGGAGAAGCGACAGGCCGAGGATCACATCGGGCATAACAAGCGGTGCAACGACCATGCCCGAAAAGAGCGTGCGGCCAAAGAAGCGCCCGCCGCGGATCATCACATAGGCCGCAAGCGTGCCGAGGATCGTGGCAAGGGTCGCCGTGGCAAGGGCCACGCGGATCGTCACCCAAGCGGCGTTGAGGAAATCCTCGTTCGAGAGCAATTCGCCATACCATTTGGTCGAAAAGCCCGCCCAGACGGTCACAAGGCGACCGCCGTTGAACGAATAGATCACAAGGATGATCATCGGGATGTAGAGAAAGGCAAACCCGAGGGTCAGCGAGGTGATGTTGAACCAGCTAAAGCGTCTCATTGGTCGGCCTCCAATTGCTTTTGCTGGTTACGCTGGAACAGGATGATCGGGATCACGAGGATCAGCAGCAGCACAACCGCCACCGCCGAGGCCACGGGCCAGTCGCGGTTCGAGAAGAACTCTTCATAGAGCACTTTGCCGATCATCAGCGTATCCGAACCGCCAAGGAGCGAGGGGATCACGAATTCGCCGAGTGCGGGGATGAAGACGAGGAAACAGCCTGCCACGACCCCCGGTCGCGAGAGGGGGAGAGTCACGCGCCAGAAGGCCGACGTGCGGGTGCAACCGAGGTCTTCTGCGGCTTCGAGAAGGCTGTCGTCGAGCTTTTCCAACGTCGCATAGATCGGCAGGATCATGAACGGCAGATAGGTGTAGACGATGCCGATATAAACGGCGGTATTGGTGTTCAGGATCGTCAGAGGCTCGTCTATGAGACCAAGCCAGAGCAGCGCGGCGTTGAGAAAGCCTTCTTTGCCGAGGATGCCCATCCACGAATAGACGCGGATCAGGAACGAGGTCCAGAAGGGCAGGATCACCAGCATCATCAGTGTTGCGCGCCATTCCTCGGGGGCGCGCGCCATGCCGTAAGCCATGGGATAGGCCACAAGAAGGGTCAGCGCGGTCGAGATGAACGCGATCTGGAGCGAGGACCAATAGGCTTTGACGTAAAGCGGGTCGGTCGTCAGGAAGGTGAAATTGTCGATGTCGAGCTGGGCGAAAAAGCCTTTGATCCCTTGCCAGCCTTCGGAGAGTTCGAGGGTCGGCGTATAGGGCGGGATCGCAAGGGCGATGTCCGAGAGCGAGATCTTGATCACGATCACAAAGGGCACAAGGAAGAACACCAAGAGCCACGCGTAGGGAACCCCGATCAGAAGAAGGCGGCGCAGGTTCATCAGGCCGCCCTCACTCGGTGAGGATGACGCCGGCCGTGTCTGTCCATGACAGCCACACCTCGTCTTCCCATGTGAAATCGCGCCGTGCGAGGCGGCGGGAGTTGGTCATCTGTGCCGACATCATCTGGCCCGAGGGCAGGCGCACGTGATAGGTCGAAACGTTGCCGAGATAGGCGATGTCGATGATCTTGCCGCGCGCATGGTTGGCGCGGTCGGCCATCGGTTCGGTCGAAACGGCGATCTTCTCGGGGCGGATGGCGAAGGAAATCGACTGGCCTTCGGTCACGGTTGCATCGGTGGTTGCCTTGATCGGCTCTGCGCCCTCGGCATAATGCAGCTCGAGCGTGCCGCTTGCGACCTTGGCCGCCTTGCCTTCGATGATGTTCACGTCCCCGATGAAGTCGGCAACGTAGACGGACGAGGGGTTTTCGTAGATGCCGGCGGGGGTATCCACTTGGATCATTTTGCCATGGTCCATCACGGCCACGCGGGAGGCGACGGTCATTGCCTCTTCCTGATCGTGGGTGACGATCACAAAGGTGGTGCCCGTCTTTTCCTGAATATCCATCAGCTCGAACTGGGTCTCGTTTCGCAGCTTTTTGTCGAGCGCGCCAAGGGGTTCGTCGAGAAGGAGCAGTTTGGGCGCTTTGGCGAGCGAGCGGGCGAGGGCCACGCGCTGACGCTGGCCGCCCGAAATCTGGTGGGGTTTACGTTTTGCGAATTTGTCGAGACGGGTCAGGCGCAGCATCTCGGCCACGCGGTCCCCGATCTGGTCCTTGGGCATATCCGAGCGCTTGAGGCCGAAGGCAATGTTGTCCCAGACGGAAAGATGCGGAAAAAGCGCGTAGCTCTGGAACATCATGTTCACGGGGCGCTTGTTCGGGGGAACGGGAACGATGTCCTTGCCACCCAGAAGGATCTGGCCCTCGCTCGGGTTCTCGAACCCTGCAAGCATCCGCATGAGCGTGGTCTTGCCGCAGCCCGAGGGGCCGAGAAGGGCGAAGAACTCGCGCTCGTAAATGTCTATGGTGAGATTGTCGATCGCGACAAAATCCCCGAAACGCTTGGTCACATTCTTGAACTGGATCAGCGGTTGGGCATTCGGGTCGTTCCACGGGGCAAAGGCCGTGGCCGCATGGGAGAACGAATTGCGTGGGGATTGCGCCATCGAAAAGGGCTCCGTCAAATAGAGTGCCCCGCGCCAAAGCGTATGGCGCGGGGCATTGAGGTTTGATTACTGGCCGGACTTCACTTTGGTCCAAAGACGGGTCACGGTCCGCTGCACCCCAGCATCAAACGGGGTGACGGTGTAGAGGTTCGCCAGAGTGGCTTCGTCGGGATAGATCGCGGTGTCGCCGATCACATCCTCGATGAGGAACTCTTGCGAGGCCTTGTTGCCGTTGGCGTAGTAAACATAGTTCGACGCAGCTGCCATGTTGTTCGCATCCATGATGAAGTTCAGGAATGCATGGGCGCCTTCGACGTTCGGAGCATCGACGGGAACGGCCATCTGGTCGAACCACATCAGAGCGCCTTCGGTCGGAGCGTTATAGGCTACTTCGACGCCGTTGTCGGCTTCGGCGGCGCGGTCACGTGCCTGAAGGATGTCGCCGGACCAGCCGAATGCAACGCAGATCTCGCCGTTGGCAAGCGCGTTGATGTATTCGGAGGAGTGGAACTTCTGGATGTAGGGACGGACCGCCATCAGAGCCTCTTCGGCTTTGGCGAGGACTTCGGGGTCCTTGGAGTCGGGATCTTCACCGATATAGGCCAGAGCGGCGGGGATGATCTCGGTCGGAGCGTCGAGGAAGTGCACGCCGCAAGAGGCCAGCTTTTCCATGTTCGCAGGATCGAACACGAGCGAGAGCGAGTTGATCGGAGCGTCAGCGCCCAGAACTTCGGCGACTTTACCGACGTTCACGCCGATCCCCGTGGTGCCCCACATGTAGTTGATCGAATAGGCGTTGTCGGGGTCATACTGGGCGGTGCGGTCCTTGATCACGTCCCAAAGGTTGCCCGCGTTCGACAGTTTGGAATAGTCGAGAGGCTGGAAGGCACCTGCTTGAATCTGGCGCTGGAGGAAAGTTCCCGTCGGCACGACGACGTCGTAGCCCGAACCACCTGCAAGAAGTTTGGTTTCGAGGACTTCGTTCGAGTCGAACACGTCATAGACAAGATCATAGCCGGTTTCGGCTTCGAACTTGGCGAGGAGCTCTTCGTCGATATAGTCCGACCAGTTGTAGACGCGGACTTCTTCTGCAGAAGCGGCAACCGCGCCAAAGGCGAGTAGAGCGGCCATTGGCAGCCAGGACTGTTTCATGTTTTTCTCCCGTGTTGGTCCAGGGCGAGGCCCCGACCCTTAGAATTTGATCAAAAGTTGCGACTAAAGCAACGTTTTCGCGCCCAGTGCTGCAAATATCCCCACATAGGCAACAGGAAAAAACAAGGGGGAGCGTGAAAAAAACGCGTGAGACGAAGAGACTAGCTGCAATGAAGGGGGAAATGGGGCATTTGGTGCGCGTTTCCACAACAGTTTTGAAATCACAGCGCACAGGCGGCGTTGGCTCGGGGGAAGGAGTCGAATCATGCGGGATTTGTGATGCGGCAGATTCCAACACGAGACGCGGCAAAACGAGGGGTGGAGGAGGTGCCACCCGCAGTTGATCAAGGTGGTTTTCGAGGGGTGCTTGAAAGGGGGTGAGAAAATTTGATCAAATATATTGACACTGCCTCGCTGCCCCATATCCTTGGGCCAAATCCACGGCCCGAAGGTCGGGCGCGGACTGTTTCCGAATTTGCCAGCCGTCCCAGAAGGAATGTGCGATGAAAAAGATCACGAACAACACCCCCACCGCCGAACTTCAGGCTCTTGATGCGGCGCACCACATGCACCCGTTCACGGCGGCTGCCGCTCTTGCCAAAAAGGGCGCGCGCGTCATCACCCGCGCCGAGGGCGTTTGGCTTACCGATAGCGAGGGGCACCGCATTCTTGACGCCATGTCGGGTCTTTGGTGTGTGAACATTGGATACGGCCGCGATACGCTGGCGGATGTTGCCGCGCAGCAGATCCGCGAGCTTCCCTATTACAACACGTTCTTCCAGACCTCGCATGTGCCCGCGATTGCGCTTGCTGCCAAGCTGGCCGAGATGGCGCCTGGTGATCTCAACCACGTATTCTTTGCGGGGTCGGGGTCGGAAGCGAACGATACCAACCTGCGTCTTGTGCGCCAATATTGGCACGCCAAGGGCAAGCCGACCAAACAGATCGTGATCAGCCGTAAGAACGCCTATCATGGCTCGACCATGGCGGGCATGAGCCTTGGTGGGATGGCGGGGATGCACGCTCAGGGCGGCATCATTCCGGGTATCCACCACATCAACCAGCCGAACTGGTGGGTCGAGGGTGGCGACATGGATCCCGAAGAGTTCGGCGTCGCCCGTGCACAAGAGCTTGAGGCTGCGATCCTCGAACTCGGCGAAGAGAACGTGGCCGCCTTTATCGGTGAACCCGTGATGGGTGCGGGCGGTGTGATCGTCGCGCCCG
Source organism: Marivivens sp. (assembly GCA_023255435.1). Lineage (GTDB taxonomy): Bacteria > Pseudomonadota > Alphaproteobacteria > Rhodobacterales > Rhodobacteraceae > Marivivens. The sequence continues at coordinate 19,451 of JALRIK010000011.1, read as the reverse complement.
ACAGCTATTGGCCTGAAATCCAGCGCATCTGCGACAAATACGAAATCCTTCTGATTGCGGACGAAGTGATCTGTGGCTTTGGGCGCACCGGCAATATGTTCGGAAGCCAGACGGTCGGCATTCGTCCTCATATCATGACCATCGCCAAAGGTCTTTCCTCGGGCTATGCGCCGATCGGTGCTTCGCTTGTCTGTGACGAGGTGGCGAATGTGGTCGGTGAGGCAGGCGACTTCAACCACGGTTATACCTATTCGGGTCACCCCGTGGCGGCGGCTGTTGCTTTGGAAAACCTGCGTATCCTTGAAGAAGAGAACATCGTCGATCACGTCAAAAACGACATCGGGCCGTATTTGGCCGAGCTGTGGCACAGCCTTGGCGATCACCCGATGGTGGGCGAGACCAAGATCGTCGGTCTTATGGCCTCGCTTGCTCTGACCCCGAACAAGGCGACCCGCGCACCGTTCAAGACCGCGCCCGGTGTCGTCGGCTATCGCTGCCGCGAAAAATGTTTCGGCAACGATCTTATTATGCGCCATGTGGGCGACCGTATGATCATCGCTCCGCCGCTGGTTCTGACCCGTGCGGAAGCGGACGAGTTGATCAAGCGTGCCCGCAAGTCGCTTGATGAATGCTATGCTGATCTCGTCAAGGACGGGATGTTCGAGGCTCCGTAATGGACCTTTTGACGGCCAATGACCGGCTCGGCGCCTATCCGTCGAGCTGGTACGCCGCGAGCGCGGATTTGCCCGAGTTGGAGCCGCAGCTAGCGGGGGACCTCTCTTGCGATGTTTGCGTTGTGGGCGGCGGCTTTACGGGGCTGTCTTCGGCGCTCCATCTTGCCGAGATGGGCTATGATGTGGTGCTGATCGAAGCGCAGCGCGTCGGGTTCGGCGCGTCGGGTCGCAACGGCGGTCAGGTCTCGGGCGGTCAGCGGCTCGAGCAGGACGAGCTTGAAGCGATGATGGGCAAGGCCGATGCACGCGCCCTGTGGGATCTGTCTCAGGCTTCGGTGACGTTGATCCATGATCTCGCGGCGCGCTACGGCATCGATTACGACTGGGTTCCGGGTGTGATCCATGCGGATCATCGCGCGCGGTTCGTCAAACATACCCATGCCGCGGTAGACAAGCTCCGCGAGGAGTATGGCTATACGCAGGTCGAAAAGCTTTCGCGCGATGACGTCCGCGCCCGTGTCGGTTCGGATTTCTACCACGGTGGCAGCGTGGATTACGGCTCGGGGCATATCCATCCGCTAAAATTCGCTCTGGGATTGGCGCGGGCCGCCAAGTCCAAAGGCGTGCGGATTTTCGAGCAAAGCCGCGTGACCGAAGTTGTGCGGGGGGACCCAGCGACGGTGAAAACCGAACAAGGGTCGGTCAAGGCGCGCTTTGTCGTTCTTGGGGCGAATGGATACCTTGGAGGGCTTGAGACCAAGGTTGCGGCGCGGGTGATGCCGATCAACAATTACATCGTTGCGACCGCGCCTTTGACCGATGCACAGCTTGGCCAAGTGCTCCCGATGAAAGAGGCCGTTGCAGATTCCAAGTTCGTGATCAACTACTTCCGTCTTTCGGCGGACAATCGCATGCTGTTCGGCGGCGGTGAGACCTATGGCTATCGGTTCCCTGCGCGGATCGACGACTTGGTGCGGCCGTGCATGTCCGAGGTCTATCCGCAGCTTGCCGATGTTCCGATCGATTACGCATGGGGCGGCACGTTGGCCATCACGCTGAACCGTATGCCGCATTTCGAACGGCTGGCGGGGAATATCCTGTCGATGTCGGGCTATTCGGGGCACGGTGTGGCGATGGCGACGCTCGCGGGGCAGCTTGCCTCGGAGGCGATTGCGGGTCAGGCCGAGCGGTTCGATCTTATGGCAAAGGTGCCCACACCCGCGTTTCCGGGAGGGGCGTTGCTGCGTGCGCCTTTGCTGGTGCTCGGGATGCTCTGGTTCTCGCTCAGAGACCGTTTGTAGCTTCGAGAAGCGAGGCGCGGACCTGATCGATGCCTTGTTCGAGGTCGGCCTTTATGGCGTCCATAACCGCTTGGGCATCGCCGCGCTTCATTGCCGAAAGCGCCCCTGCATGCATGTCGGGAAGGTTCGTTGTGCCGTAGCGCCCGCAAATCACCCGAAGGCTTGGCCCCATGCGGAGCCAGAGGGAATCTGCAATGGACACAAGAATATTCGCGCCCGACACCGCATAGAGTTGGGCGTGGAATTGATAGTTGAAGTAGAGATAATCGCGCACATCGCCGCGCGCGATGGCCTTGTTCAGATCCTGATCGATCTGTTCTAGCTGGCCGATCTGGGGCACGGTGAGTTTGGAGGCCGCCCAATAGGCGAGTTTGGGTTCGATGGCGAGCCGCGCGAAGGCGAGTTCGTTGACTTCATCGAGCGTCAGGACGGGGACGCTCACGCGGCGATTGCCTTGAAAGACCAGAGCGCTTTCGGCGGTGAGGCGACGGATTGCTTCGCGCACGGGGGTCATGCCCGCTTCGAGATGGGAGACAAGCCCCTGGATCGTGACCGCCTGACCGGGCTCTAGCTCGCCGCAGAGGATCATGTCACGGATCTGGCGATAGACCAACTCGTGGGTCGGAATCTTGGCCATATGTTCGTTCAATTTCTGACCCTCATGCGGTTTCATGATCCTTTTAGCCCAAGTTCTCGGACATGATCAAATTCAAAGACCATGGGTGCCATATTTGAGGATCACAGGCACGATGAGATCTTCTTCGTCTGTGAGATGGCGGTCGATGAAACCCGTCAGACGGACGACGTCGCGGCGGAAATTTTCTGCAGCGGGCAGGAGGGCATTTTTGTCGTCGAGTTTGGTCAAGGCTGCGTTGGCGCTGCCTACAAAGTCGTTCAAAAGCCCGTCGAGCGCATGGTGATCTTTGTCCAGAATGTCGAAGCCGCGTTTGAGACGGGTGTCGCGCGCCGAGAGCACGGGGAAATAGTGGTGATCCTCGATCTGATGGTGGCCGTGGAGCTGTTCGACAAAGATGCCGCCATAGCGCGAGATGCGCCCTGCAAAGCGCCGCTCGTCAGATTTCCTATCAAGCAAGCTCATGGTTTCATTCGTCATTTCCGCCAAGAGCCGACGAAAGGTCAGATGCCGTTCCAGCCAGAAGCTGATGAGGCCGTTGTATCCGGGATCGTTTTGCCAGTCTTCGCGGGGGAAGGTTTCCAAGAGGACGCGCAGCGCATCGGGAAGCCCTTTGCGTTCAGTCAGGTCAAGCAGGTCCATCGGCGGCTCTTTCGGTTGGGTTCGGTCGTTGCACTGCACTATGGCGCAAAAAAAAGCAGACCTAAAGGAACTTGGTGCTTAGTCGGCTGTTGAACAGGTGACGCAACGGAAAGATCACTAATCCCGCTTGCGTTTTTGATCAAAGAGTAAAAAAGTTTTGATCAGAGGTCCACGGTTGTGGGCATCGTTCAAACAAGAGTGCGGGTTCGAACTCGCTCCAGTCAGGGAGATTATTCATGACACTGAAAAATACGTTGAAAGCGACTACTGCGGCGGCTCTCGTTCTGCTCGGGACGGCTGTCTATGCTGAAGGCCATGGCGCCACGCACCCCGTGACAGGCGAGCCTTTGGCCGCCGAACAGGTGTTCACCTATTCCACCATCGACGAAATTCCCTCTATCGATCCGGGTCTTGTCGAGGATGTCGAGGGCTCTGCCGTTGTGCGCGATCTCTTCGAAGGTCTGTTGAACCAGGACCCCGACGGCAACCCCGTTCCCGGCGTTGCGACGGGGTATGAGGTATCCGAAGACAAGATGACCTATACCTTCACGCTGCGCGACAATGCGGTATGGTCGGACGGCACGCCCGTCACCGCCGGTGATTTCGTCTATGCATGGCAGCGTGCGGCGAACCCCGAAACCGCCTCTCCCTATTCGTGGTATATCGAGCTGATGAGCATCGAGAATGCCGCCGCCGTGATCGCGGGTGAAAAGCCTGTGACCGAGCTTGGCGTCAAAGCGATTGACGACAAGACGCTCGAAGTCCGCATCACCCAGCCGCTTCCCTATTTCCCGCAGATGGTGACGCATGGCACCACCTTCCCCGTGCCGCAGCATGTGGTTGAAGAGTTCGGCAATGACTGGGTCACCCCCGAGCATTTTGTCGGCAACGGTGCTTATGTCCTCACCGAGCGCGTTCTTCAGGAGCGTCTTGTCCGCGAGAAGAGCCCGACCTATTGGGATGCGGACAATGTGCTGATCGACAAGGTCGTGATGCTGATCATCAACGACTCCACCCAAGCGCTGACCCGTTGGCAGGCAGGCGAGATCGACAAGACCGCCCAAGGGCTCCCGCCGGGTCAATACCCGAGCCTTGTTCAGGAGTATCCGAACGAAGCCATCGCGGTGCCGAGCCTTTGTTCGTATTACTACAACATGAACATGCGTGACACCGCGCCCGAATGGGCCAAGGATGTGCGCGTGCGTCAGGCTCTGAGCCTTGCTATCGACCGTGATATCATCGTCGAGGACGTTCTGGCCGCAGGTCAGTTCCCCGCCTATACCTTTACCCCCGGCGCGACCGCCGGTTTCGAGGTGCCGATGGTGGAAGCCGCAGGCATGACCCAAGACGAGCGCAACGAAAAGGCCAAGGCACTCCTTGCCGAGGCTGGCTATGGCTCGGATAACCCGATCAGCCTTGAAATCCTCTATAACACCTCGGAATCGCACAAGTCGGTCGCCATCGCCGTAAGCCAGATGTGGAAGCAGACGCTCGGCGTCGAAACCACTCTTGCGAACATGGAATGGCAGACCTTCCTTGAAGAGCGGGGCAACGGTAACTTCGACGTTTCGCGCGCCGGCTGGTGTGGCGACTATAACGAAGCCTCGACCTTCCTCGATCTCATGAATTCGAGCTCGGGCTATAACGACGCCGGCTATAACAACCCCGAAGTCGATGCGCTTCTGGCAGAGTCCAAGACCCTTGCCGATCCGAGCGCGAATTACACCAAGGTGGAAGAGATCATCGCGGCTGATGTTCCGATCATCCCGATTTATCACTACACCGAAAACTTTATGCTGAACGATGCGATCAAGGGCTGGCCCTTCGAGAACGTCCAGCAGACCTGGTATTCCCGCGAGCTCTACAAAGTCGCCGAATAAAGCGACGTTTGCTTAACGGTTCCGCGCCCCTGTCACGGGGGCGCGGGCCTTTGGCATTTCTGCAAGAGGTTTCGAGATGCTGTCTTTTATCGCCCGCAGATTTGCGGTCGCCATTCCGACGATCCTTATACTGATCGTCGTTTCCTTTGTTCTGATGTTCGCAGCGCCCGGTGGTCCGTTCAACGCAGAGCGTCCTTTGCCGCCGCAGGTGCTTGCCAATATCGAGGCGAAATACGGGCTTGATCAACCTTATTGGAAACAGATCTTCGACTATGTCTGGAACGTCGTCGTGCATTTCGATTTCGGTCCGTCGTTCAAATACAAGGACCGCAGCGTCAACGACATCATCGCGCAGGGTTTCCCCGTCACGCTCACCTATGGCTTTTGGTCGTTCGTCGTTGCCGTGATCGTCGGTGTGACCTTGGGTGTTGTGGCCGCCATCCGCCACAATACGTGGCTTGATTATCTTGCCGTCGGGATTTCCATCGGCGCGCAGTCGCTTCCGAACTTTGTCATGGCGCCCATGCTGGTGATCGTCTTTACGCTTTGGCTTGGTTGGCTCCCCGGGGGGGGATGGAACGGCGGGCAGCTTCAGTATCTCGTCCTGCCTGTGATCGCGCTCTCGACCTCCTATATGGCGTCCATCGCGAGGATTACGCGGTCGTCGATGCTCGAGGTGCTGAACAGCGGTTTCATTCGCACTGCGCGGGCCAAGGGGCTTTCGGATGGGCGGATCATTCTGCGCCATGCGCTCAAGCCTGCGATGCTGCCGGTGCTTTCCTACCTCGGGCCTGCCTTTGTACTGATGGTGACGGGGTCCGTGATTGTGGACAGCTATTTCTCGACCGGCGGGATCGGCGTTTATTTCGTCAACGCCGCCTTTAACCGTGACTATTCGGTGATGATGGGGATCACGATCCTCATGGGGGCGCTGACCATTCTCTTCAACCTGATTGTCGACCTGCTTTATGCGTGGATCGACCCCAAAATCCGTTACTGAGGGGACACCATGTTCAGTCGCACTACAGCAGACCAGCTCGCGGGTGTCGCCAACGCCCAAGCGGTCAAGGGGCGGAGCCTCTGGCAGGATGCTTTTCGACGTTTTATCCGCAATCGCGCCGCTTTGATCAGTCTTGTTCTTCTTGGCTTTGTTCTCGTTTTCGCGTTCTTCGGCCAGTATCTGAGCCCGCACGAACCTGATTTCGTGGATTTCTCGCTTCGCCGCGATATCAAGAACCTTGGTGCTCCGAGTATCGAGAACGCGCATTTCTTCGGGCTCGAACAGGAGGGGCGGGATCTTTATACCCGCGTCGTTCAGGGCACGCGGATTTCGATCCTCGTCGGTGTGATCGGAAGCCTTGTCGCCGTTGTCGTCGGCACGCTTTATGGCGCCTTTGCAGGTTATATGGGCGGGCGGATCGACAGCGTGATGATGCGGATCGTCGATATCCTCATCGCTATTCCGTTCATGTTCGTGATCATCCTTTTGCTTGTGGTCTTTGGCCGCTCGATGGTGATGCTCTTTGTCGGGGTCGGGCTTATTTCTTGGCTCGATATGGCGCGGATCGCGCGGGGGCAGACGCTCACCATCAAGAACAAGGAATTCGTCGAGGCCGCAGTCGCAACGGGGGTCAAACCCTTTACCGTGATCCTGCGCCACATCGTGCCGAACCTTGCGGGGATCGTGATCGTTTACGCAACGCTGCTCATTCCGCAGTTGATCATCACCGAGAGCTTCATCAGCTTTCTCGGGCTCGGGATTCAGGAACCGATGACCTCGCTCGGGGCGCTGATTTCCGCGGGTGCGAGCCAGCTTGGGTTCGGCACGCCGTGGATGATCGGCTTCCCGCTCTTCTTCTTTCTCATCACGCTCTATGCCTTTTTCTTTGTAGGCGACGGTCTGCGTGATGCACTTGATCCCAAGGACCGCTGACCGATGAGCCTTTTGCAGATCAAAGACCTTAGGGTCGAATTCCAGACCGGCGATGGTGCGGTAAATGCTGTCAACGGAGTGTCCTTTAACGTCGAAAAGGGCGAGACACTTGCCATTGTCGGCGAGAGCGGATCGGGCAAGAGCCAGACCGCTTTTGCCGCAATGGGGCTTTTGGCGCGGAACGGCAAGGCGATTGGGCAGGCGCTTTATGAGGGCAAAGACCTCCTCACTATGTCGCGCAAAGAGCTGAACCGCATTCGAAGCAACGAAGTGGCGATGATCTTTCAGGACCCGATGACCTCGCTCAATCCCTATATGCGGATTTCGGACCAGATGGCCGAGGTGCTCCAGCTTCATAAGGGGATGAGCAAGAAGGACGCTGTGAATGAGGCGGCCAAGATGCTCGACGCGGTTCGCATTCCCGATGCAAAAGCGAGGATCACCATGTATCCGCACGAGTTTTCGGGCGGGATGCGGCAGCGGATCATGATCGCCATGGCGCTTTTGTGTCAGCCCAAGCTGTTGATCGCGGACGAGCCGACGACCGCGCTAGACGTGACTGTGCAGGCGCAGATCATGGAGCTTTTCGGTGACATCCGTAAGGAGTTTGGCACGGCTGTGATCCTGATCACCCACGATCTCGGGGTTGTGGCGGGGTTCTGTGACCGCACGTTGGTTCTCTATGGCGGGCAGGTGATGGAAGAGGCCGAGACCGAAGCGCTTTTCGCCCGTCCGAGCCATCCCTATACGCGCGGGCTTTTGCGCGCTGTGCCGCGGTTTGATCGCAAGGATGAGGCTTTGCTCGCCATCGCCGGTGAGCCGCCCGACATGTCCCGACTGCCCGAGGGCTGTCCTTTTGCGCCACGCTGCGCCGAAGTGCGGGATATTTGCCAGACCGCTAAGCCCGTCATTGCAGGCGAGGCGCATCGCCGTGCCTGTCACGTTCCGACAGAGGAGCTGAGCCATGTCTGATCCCATTCTTTCGGTGCGTGATCTTCGGGTGACTTTCGACATCAAACCGTCGGGGGCTTGGCCGTGGACGCCGCACAAGTCGCTTCAGGCGGTCGGCGGTATGAGCTTTGACGTGCAGCCCGGTGAATGTCTTGGTGTCGTTGGTGAAAGCGGGTCAGGTAAATCCACGATTGCCCGTGCGATCTGCGGCCTTGCGCCTGTCACTGGTGGAGACGTGCTTTTCGAGGGTGAGAGCCTTTTGAGCATGTCGCCCGAGGCGCGTCGGCATCATCGGCGCTATGTGCAGATGGTGTTTCAGGACCCGCTTGCCGCGCTCAATCCGCGTATGACCGTGGGCGAGATCATTGCCGAGCCTTTAATCACGCATGAGCCCAAGCTTCCCAAGGCCGAGGTGCGCAAGCGCGTTCAGGATCTAATGGAGCGGGTCGGGCTGTTGCCGAACCTTGTGAACCGCTATCCGCATGAATTCTCGGGCGGTCAGTGCCAGCGGATCGGGATTGCGCGCGCGCTGATCCTCAAACCCAAGCTGCTCATTTGTGATGAGCCGGTCTCGGCGCTCGATGTGTCTGTGCAGGCGCAGGTGGTGAACCTCCTCAAGGAGCTGCAAAAGGATCTTGGGCTTTCGATGATTTTCATCGCCCATGATCTGAGCGTGGTAAAACATATCTCGGACCGTATTGCAGTGATGTATCTTGGGCGGATGATGGAGGTTGCAGGGGCCGAAGCGCTTACGAGCAATCCGCGTCATCCCTATACGCGCGGGCTTATTTCATCGGTGCCCGTGCCTGATCCCGTGCTGGAAAAATCGCGTCCGCGTGCTGTCATTTCGGGCGAGCTTCCGTCGCCTCTTGATCCGCCTTCGGGATGTGTGTTCCGCACGCGGTGCCCCATTACGCGGGAGGCCTGTGCGGGCGAGAGGCCCGCTGTCGCCCAAGTGGCCGATGGGCATCTTGTGTCCTGTCCCTATCATCAGGACAATGCCTTTGGCGATGTGGTCCAGACGGCATGACGAAAGGGCGGGATTTCCCGCCCTTTTCGCTTAGTAGTCTTTCTCGAAGAAGATACCGAGGCTGGTTTCCCCGTCCGAGGTCGCGCTTCCTCTTGCGGTAAAGCTGTCGGTCAGATCGAGGTTGAGATCAATTGCGGTTGTGCCGTCGCTGCTCACGGTGACATCGGTATAGATGTTGTCCGAGATGTATTTGCCCGCACGCACGGCGGCATTGCCGTTGTCGTCCGAGGTGACGTCGATATCATCAAGACCGATCCCTGCGCGAAGGTTGTCGACCACGCCCGTGCCGCCCCGCCCCGCGAGGGTGCCCACGGCGGCAGCGAGTTGCACTGCTTGGAACGGGGTGATCGAGGCGAGGTCTCGACCGAAGATCAGCTGCGAGAGAACTTCGTCCTGCGGCAGATCGGGGGTCGAGGTAAAGCGCACTTCGGGCTCGTCTGCGGGGCCTTCGACGATGATCCTGACCGTTGTGCCTGTGCGCGCCTTGGAAGTGGCGACAAGGCGCATAAAGGGCACAAAGCCGCCCTGAAGCGAGACCGCGCCTTCGTCGAGATCAAAGCGCTGTTGCAGGATATTGAGGCGACCACGGACAAGATCGAATTGGCCGACGGGGATGACATTTGCAGTGGTCCCGCCGATGGTCAGTCGCCCGCCGAGTTCCGCGTCGAGACCGCGCCCGCGCACGAAAATCTTGGACGGAGCGTTGATCGCGAGATCGAGACCGAAGGGGCGGGAAGAGCCACCGCTTGCGGTTTGGCCGATTTCAACGCCGCCGAGTGTGAGGCCCGCGCGGCCCAGCGTTGCCGCGACATCCGATGGCGCGTTGACATGGGCGACTTGGGGCAGGTCGCCCAAGGCACTCACCGAAGACGAGGGCACGCGGATTTCCGCAGCGCCGAGGTTGAGGGTGCCCGCAATCATCGCGCCGCCCGCAAGATTGCCGTTGATCGCAACCGAACCGTTGACGGTGGTTTGATAGAGTTCGGGATCGCGCAACACCACTTCGTTCAGGTCGATGGTCAAAGCCGAAGGCAGCCCTGTGCCGAACCCGATGGAGCCACGGCCAGCGATGGCGCCGCCGCTTTCAAGAGCGCCATTCAGCGTGAGCCGTGCCTGATTACCGCCCAAGGTGACATCGAAGCCCAGATCGTTCACCGATTGCCCGAGCGTCGGAGCGCTCAGGCGTGCGCCCGTGGCCGAGACGGTGCCGCTGAGGGACGAGAGGGCGGCAGGACCCGCGAGACGCAGGTTGAAATCGGCGGTTCCTTGGATGCGGCGCGGTTCGATAAAGCTGTTGGCAAGGCCGAGCGCTGCGACGCCCCGCGCCGCGATATCGAGACGGCCCGTGGTGCCGACACGACCATTGACGTTGGCGCTCGTGCCGCCCGGTCCGCTTGCGTCGATGTCGATCAACCAAGCGCCGTCGGTGCCTTGGCGGGCGGTGCCGTCAAGGGTGGCTGCACCGCTGATGTCAGGTGTAATGACGGCGATATCGGGGAAGCGCGCGTTGAAGGTGGCGCGCGAGGAGCCGTCGCCAAGGGTCACATTCGCCGCCGCCGAGACGTTGGGGGCCGTAAAATCTGCATCGGTGATCGCGATGGTGCCGCCTGCGTCGCGGGTGATATTGGCGGCGAGGGTGGAGCCGCCGCGCAAAAGCGTATCGGCGGCATCGATCCCCAGAGAGAGGTTCTGGCCCCCTGTGGTCAGATCAAGGTCAAAGGTGCTCGCATCGGTAGCGAGGGTGCCTTCAGCCTCGATGCCGAGGCCGCCGCTCAGGCTTTGACCAAAGGCGCGGGCATAGTCCGCGATCTGCGCGATCTGCGCCGTGACGGTCACTTCGAAGGGTGCGCTTTGGGTCATATCGGGCGTTTGCGCGGCAAGGCGGATCGTGTCCGAGCCGCGCGTCAGCTCTGCGGTCAGGTCGACTTGGGCCTCTGCGCTGCGGGTGCCTTTGGCGGTCAGGGTCGCTGCGCCCGAAAGGCCGTCGCGGATGCGCCCAAGATCGGCAATTGCGAGGGTGAGATCGCCCGAACTCGCCCCCGAAGTGATTGCGGCGCTTGCGTCGAGATTCGCGCCTTGGGTGCGGATGGCGAGCCGCGGAAGGCGTGTGCCGTTTTCGTCGCGCTCCGCTTCGAGCGAAAGCGTGCCTTGGCCTGTAATAAGGCCGTCGAGTTCATTGATCCCGAGCGCAAGATCCTGCGTTCGGCCATCGACGGTGAGGTCGAACGCACCAGAGAGCGGCGCGATGTCCCCCGCAACAGCGACAGAAGCGCTGCCGCCCAAGGTTTGCCCGAGCAGGGTGTTGAACCGTTCGAGCGCCTGAGCCTCGACCAGAAGGTCAGTGGTGACGACAAGGGTGTCACGGGTGTCGATAGACGCGGTGCCTCGGACGTTGAGGCCCGCACCGTTCAGGGTCAGCGTGTCGATGCTGATCGGCGTGCCTTCGGTATAGCGGAGCGCGAGGCGTCCCGCGAGTGCATCCCCGAGCGCGTCGGATATGCCGAGGTCATCCAGAGCGATACCTTGCGCCGCATAGTCGAGGTCGGCGGTGATCTGTCCGAGCCCGTTCAGGTCGCCGCGCTGGATGATGCCGCTGCCGCTCAGGTCAAGGGATGGAATGCCGAGCCCCGGTCGTTCGAAGTTGGTGGCGTTGATGTTCGCGGTCCAAGCCTCGCCCGAGGCGGCGTCGAACGAGACCGCAATCTCTGCGCTGTCGATTTGGGTGACGGGACCCGCGAGGGGTAGCACCACGGCGCCCTGATCCGCTGCACCGATGTTGCCCGTGAGGCTGAAGCTTTCGGGCCAGCCTTGGGCGTCGATTGCGGCGGAGCCTTGGAGGCTGATGCTTTGCGCCGCAAGATCGAGGGTATCGAGCGTCACCCCGCCTTGGGCGAATTGGGTGCCGCTTGCCCTAAGGGAGATGTCAGGACCAAAGAAGTCGCGATATTGCGGCAGAAAGAGCGCAGTCACATCCCCGCCGAGATCGAGCGAATAGGTGCGATCAAAGCGGCCTTCGACATCGGTCGGGACCGCCCCGAGGGTAAAGTTGCCCGCGAGTCTTTGGACCTCGTCGGTGGCGAGGGTCAGCTCTGCGGAAAAGTCGGTGAGGGGGCCTGTGCCTTTGAGCGCGAGATCGAGGCTTGGTTGATCGGGCAGATCAAGCAGGCGAGCAGCGATCCCTGCTTCGCCTTCGGTCAGGGTCAGGTCGAGGTCGAGAAACCGCGTTTCGTTGATGAAGCTGCCTGTGAGGCCGAGCCGTCCTTCGGCGCCGTCGAGACGCGCGGCGTTGAGCGTCGCGCTCCCTTCACCGCCTGCGAGCGAGGCGGTGCCGTTCAGGGTGAGAGCGATGTCTTCGCCCAAGAGGGAAGGACCTAGCGTGACGCGGCCGATCTCGAGCGTTCCAAGGTCGATGGACACGGGAAGATCGGGGAGCGCAAAAGGCGTGGCCTCGGGGGAGGGAGCGCTTTCGCCCGCGACGGGCGCGCGGTGCACGATTAGTTCGGCGGCGGAAAACTCTTCGACGCTGATTGCGCCGCGCAGCAGGGCCGCGCGGTTCCAATCGAGCGTCAGACCGCGCGCATCAAGCCAGATCCCCTCGGCATCGGCGATGGTCAGGCGCTCGACCGTTGCTTTGGAGCTGAGTGCCCCTGCGAAGCCCGAGATGATGACCTGCCGTCCCGATCCCGAAAGAGCGTTTTCGATAAGTCCAGCAAGATAGCCGCGGTCGGCCTCTTGCTGGCTTGTATCCTGTGCAAGAAGCGGGGTTGCAACGAGGGCGATGGAACAAAGGGTCAGATAGCGCATCAGAACGACTGTCCAATACCGACGTAAACACTTAGCGCTTTGGCAAAGCGTCCGCCGTTGGCGGGCGTGGCAAGGTCAAGGCGGATCGGCCCGATGCCTGTGTCATACCGAAGGCCGAGCCCCGTGCCTGCGTGCCAGTTGCCGTTGCGCAGCGGGATCGCATCGGCACCGACATAGCCGATGTCGAAGAAGCCGACCGCACCGATTTTCTCGGTCACGTCATAGCGCGCTTCGAGAGAGGCCGCGGCAAGGGAGAGACCGCCGATCTTGACTCCGTTGTTCAGAGTGGTGCCCAAGGACTGATAGCTTTGCCCGCGCACCGTGTCGCTTCCGCCCGAGTAGAAAAGGTAATCGGCGGGCGTGCGCTCTGCGGTCGGGCCTGCGATGGCGCCAAGCTGGCCGCGCGCGGCAAGGGTCAGGCGGTCGTTTTCGCCAAAGCTGCGATAGGCGCGGGCATCCACTTCGGCGCGAAGGCCACTGTCGACGGCCCCGATCCCGAAGAACGGCATGGCGGTCGATTTCAGGTAATAGCCCGAGGTTGCGTCGAGCGGGGTATCGCGTCTGTCCCATTCCAAGCTGAAAGGCGCATTGATCACCGAATAGCGCCGCGTGCCGAGATCGTCCCGCACTTCGGCAGAGGAGAAGCCGACACCGCCCGAAAGGGTGAGAGTGTCGAAGAGGCGTGTAAAGCCTGCCTCGGCGCGCACCTGCTTGAGGAAGGAGCCCGGATCGTTAAGCACTTCGATGGCACCGTTGGAATAAAAGTCGGTGCGGAAGGGGCCCGTCTGAGGGCGTAGGAAGTCATAGCTCAGCCTATAGTCGAGCGTGGACGTGCCCTTGGTGCTGATGCCTGAAATTTCGCCTTCGATCCGAAAGCTTTCGGCCCCGCCGAGGAAATTGCGGTGGAGCCAATAGCCGTTGAGCACGAGCCCGTCCGAGGAGGAAAGTTCGGCGCCCACACCGAAACGACGGGGGGTGGCTTCGTCCACCTGAATGAGGGTGGCGAGGGTATCATTCGGCCCGATGGCTTCGGCCTCGGTGATGGCGACAGAGCTGAAAGCGCCGCTGCGCCGCAAACGGTTGGCCGCGTCTGACAGCGCCTTGGGCGAAAAGGTTTCGCCTTCTGGGATACCTGCGATGTCACGGATACGGTCGGCCCGTATCCCGTTGTTGCCCTCGACCGCGACGGTGCCGAAGGTCAGGCGCGGACCCGTTCCGACCGTCAAAGCCGCGTCGAGCGTTTGGGTGGTGTGATTGGCGCGGATGCTCTGGGCGCTGATGTCGGCTTTGGCATAACCGTCGTCTCGCCATCCTTCGACAGCGGCTTTTGCAGCGTCGCGGATCAGACCGCTTTCGGCGATTTCGCCCGTCGCAAAACCCGAGGGAAGGTCAGTTCTTTCGGCCATCGGCTGGACCGAGGCAGTGCCGAACCGAAAACTCGGGCCAGGTGTGACCGTGATGTCGACGCGCTCGACGGAAGAAACGCGGGTCAGGGGGGACATGCCTGCGGCCTCGACGCCGTCGATTCTGATCGAAACGGTCGCGCCATAATGGCCCGAGGCATAGAGCGCCGTGAGGATGCGGCGGTAATCGGCACGGGCAGCGGCGATATAATCTTGCGGCAGCGTTCCCTCTTCCTGACCGAGCGAGAGGGTAAGAGAGGCGCTTTGGATCGCGGGGGCGAGGTCGGCAAATTCATCTGCCAAGCGAAGTTCGACCTCTTGCGCGGTCGCAGAAGTCACCACGGCGAGAAAGGCCGCAGTCGTCAATGTTCGGTTCAGTTTGCCCAAGGCGCGCTCCGTCGGTTCCGATCACTTAACGTTCATCGGTATTCTTGGGTTCCGTGTATCGGAAAAATTCCCCCAAGTGAATCCGTTGCGGCCAATCGGCGAGGCTTTGCCTAGATTTGCGGGAAAGGATCGTCAGGATAGCCAACCCCCGAAAGATAGAGACCTTCGGGCGGGCAAACGGGGCCGCAGGCGGCACGGTCCTTTGCTTCGAGCGCGCGGGTGACGTCATCGGGGGTCCAAGCGCCCGATCCGACACGTTCAAGCGTGCCGACAAAGCTTCTTACCTGATTGTGGAGGAAAGAGCGCGCGCGGACGTGAAAGCGGAACTCTTGTCCGTCGGGGCGGGCGATCTCTTCGACACGGAGTTCGTCGAGCGTGCGCACAGGGCTGTCTGCTTGACAGATCGATGAGCGGAAGGTTGTGAAATCGTGCCGCCCCAAAAGCCGATCCCCCCCTGCCTGCATCAGAGCGCCGTCGAGCGGATGTTTGACCTGCCAGACAAGGCCTGCCTCGTGCACGAGAGGCGCGCGGCGACACACCAGCCGAAAGGTATAGCGGCGCTCGACCGCAGAAAAACGGGCGTGCCAGTCATCTGCAACCCGCGCGGCGCGAACGATGGCGACAGGTGCGGGCTTGAGATGGAAATTGAGTGCTTCGGAGAGACGGAACGGGTCCCAGTCGCGCTCCATATCGCAATGGGCGACCTGATGCGTTGCATGGACGCCCGCGTCGGTGCGACCCGCCGCGGCAATGGTGTGCGCACGCGGTTCGAGTTTCGATAGTGCGTGTTCGATCGCGCCCTGAACCGAGGGCTGATCGGCCTGCCTTTGCCAACCTGCAAAGGGGGCGCCGTGATATTCGACCTGAAGCGCATAACGGGGCATGTGTCGCGCTTAGGTCCAAACCCTTTGGAAATCAATCCCTACACAGCGGGTTGCGAAGTGCCTATCTATGGTGCGCAAAGCGAGAAAGGAACGCCGTTGCGCATTGATGATATTGCCCGCGAGCTTGGGCGCAGCATTGAAACGGTCGGAGAAACCTTGGTTGCCCCGTTTTCCGATCCCGTGATCCGTATCGGCGTTACGGGGCTTTCCCGTGCGGGAAAGACGGTGTTCATCACCTCGCTTGTCGCGAATTTGCTGGACCGTGGACGTATGCCGCAGCTTCTTGCAGCGGGCGAGGGGCGTATTTTGTCGGCCTATCTTCAGCCGCAACCCGACGATACGATCCCGCGGTTTCCCTATGAGGACCATCTTGCGGCGATCACCTCGGACAATCCGTATTGGCCCGAAGGCACGCGGCGGGTGAGCGAGCTTCGCCTGTCGCTCAAAGTTGCGCAGCGCGGGCTTTTGGCGGGCATGTCGGGGCCGCGCACGGTGCACATCGATATTGTCGACTATCCCGGTGAGTGGCTTCTTGATCTGGGGCTTTTGGACAAGAGCTATGCCGAATGGTCCGCCGAGGCGCTGGGCCGTTTGACCAAGCGCGAGGCGGGGAGTGATTACGCCGCCACCGTCGCCAATGTCCAAGGGGATGCCCCGCTTGACGAAGAGCGCGCCCGCAGCCTTGCTCTCGGGTATCGCGCCTATCTTGAGACGGCGCGCAAAGAGGGATTTTCCGATCTCACGCCGGGACGGTTCCTTTTGCCCGGTGATCTTGAAGGGTCGCCCGTTTTGACCTTTGCGCCGCTGCACAAGCCAGAGGGCGCGGCCAAAGGGTCGCTCTATCAGGAATTCGAGCGCCGTTTCGAGAGTTACAAACGCAATGTCGTCAAACCGTTCTATCGCGAGCATTTCGCGCGGATCGACCGACAGGTGGTGCTTGTCGATGTTCTTGGGGCGCTGAGTGCGGGCCCGCAGGCGTTCGAGGATTTGCGGCAGACGATGGCCGATATCCTGATGGCGTTCCGTCCCGGTCGGAACAATTTCCTGAGCCGTATCCTGACGGGTCACAAAGTAGAGAAACTGCTGTTCGCGGCGACCAAAGCGGATCACCTTCATCATACGCAACACGGGGCGTTGACCGCATTAGCGGAGGCTCTGCTCCGTGACGCCAAGGACCGCGCTGATTTCGCGGGGGCCGCGACCTCGGCCATGTCGATTGCAGCCCTGCGCACGACGACCGAAGACACCGTGACCCATGCCGGCAAAGAGGTCGATGTCGTCAAAGGGCGAAGGCTTGATACAGGGGCGAATGCCGCCTCGTTTCCCGGGACTTTGCCGATTGATCCCTCGCATGTTCTTGCGCCTGCGCGGTCGGGCGCGCGCGACTGGAGCAGTGGCGGGTATCGGGTGATGGAATTCGCGCCTGCCCCTTTGACGCTCCGCGCGGGCGAGGGGCCGCCGCATATCCGTCTTGACCGTGCGGCACAATATTTGATCGGAGACAGGCTATGAGCCAGACATCAGGCCCCCTTCATATCGATCTTGACGATCGGATCGAAAGCCCCGCCGACGCGCCGCAGATCATCGACGAGCCGACCTATGCGCAGCCTGTGGCGATGACCACGGTTGCCAATGTCATGGGCCGACGCGGATCGTCGCTTGCCAAATGGTTTTGGGGCCTGCTCCTGTCGCTGACGGGTTTCGTGGTTTCGCTCGCCGCTTGGGATTATGTGACGGGGCTTTTGACACGCAATCCCGTTCTGGGCGGCATTGTCACGGTCTTGTTCCTCGGCTTTGTCCTTGTGCTCCTCATCATCGCGCTGCGCGAAGTTGCCTCGTTCCGCCGTCTCAAGCGGCTTGACGATATTGCGCGTCGTGCCTCGGGGGCAGCAGCCTCGGGCGATATCAAGGCGGCGAGGGGCGTTCTCAAGGAGATCGGCGCGCTCTATGCGGGGCGGCCCGAACTGGCGGCGGGGTTGGCCAAGGTCAAATCGCGCGAGGGCGAGGTTTTCGACGCCGACGGGCTCTTGGGGATCGCCGAGGCCGAGGTGCTCCGCCCTCTGGACGAGCAGGCTGCGGCTGAGGTTCGGACCGCTTCACGTCAGGTGGCCACCGTGACGGCGATTGTGCCGCTTGCGCTGGCAGATGTGGTGACGGCACTCACCGCGAACCTTCGGATGATCCGCCGCGTTGCCGAGATATATGGCGGACGTTCGGGGACCTTGGGGAACTGGCGGCTTGCCAAATCGGTCTTTGCGCATCTGGTGGCGACGGGGGCCGTCGCGGTCGGGGACGATCTTATCGGCTCGATTGCAGGGGGCGGCGTGCTCTCCAAGGTCTCGCGCCGTTTTGGCGAGGGCGTGATCAACGGGGCGCTGACCGCGCGGGTCGGGGTCGCTGCGATCGAGGTCTGTCGCCCACTGCCCTTTGTTATCGCCAAAAAGCCACAGGTCCACGACCTTGTGGGACGCGCACTGGCGGGGCTCTTCGGCAAAAGCGCCTAGAAAGTCGGCGGGGCATCCACAGGACGCTTGGCCTCTTCCACTCCGAGACGCAGCCCGCGACCGATGCGATGCGCAAGGATCGACCATGCATGGGCCGAGATCGGCGGCAATTCGCGCCGCAGAACCGAGTCGAAAAGCCCGAGCCAAACATCGAAGTGCTGGGCTTTGACGTCGCGCGCTTCTATGTGGGCCTTCATCGGGTTGCCCGTATAGTTGCGTTCGAACATGATCGCATTGCGCCAAAACTCGATGATTTTGGCTTCGTGGGCGGTCCAATCCTTGACGTGACGATTGAACACTGGACCAAGTCCTGGGTGGGTGCGCACAACTGCGTAAAACTCGTGAACAACGCGGGCAATCTCTTCGTCGGAGATTGGAAATCTGGGTGTGATTTCTGCCATTTGTGTTCTCCTATATCAGATAGTTTCGCGCGTTGCCCGCACAACGGCAAGTAGCCAAGCTGACGCAGGTCCAATGCCCCACTTTACCCTTGCCCTTCTGCATCCTATAAGCCTGCGCATGATGGAACCGAACCTGATCATCATTCGAATTATTTCCCCGGCGCTCTGACGACCAGAGACGCCGGGCAAAGGTGTTTGAGAACTCGCACCGATATTCCCGAAATGACTGATGATCCGCCAAAAGGACGCTCCTATGTGCGCCGATACGCCCGACTACAAAGACACACTGAACCTTCCCGAAACCGACTTTCCGATGCGTGCGGGATTGCCGCAGCGCGAGCCCGAGTGGCTTGCCCGTTGGAACGAGATCGGCATCTATGACCGTCTGCGCGAGAAAGAGGGACGCGAGCCCTTCATCCTGCACGACGGCCCTCCCTATGCGAACGGCCATCTGCACATCGGCCACGCGCTGAACAAGATCCTCAAGGACTTTATCGTCCGCTCGCAGCAGATGCTCGGCAAGGATGCGCGTTATGTACCGGGCTGGGACTGTCACGGGCTTCCTATCGAATGGAAGATCGAGGAAAAGTATCGCGCCGAGGGTAAGAACAAGGACGAGGTTCCCGTCGTCGATTTCCGTCAGGAATGCCGCAAGTTCGCCGAGGGCTGGATCGACATCCAGCGCGAGGAGTTCAAGCGTCTGGGCATCACCGGCAACTGGGCCGATCCCTATCTGACGATGAATTTCCACGCCGAGCGCGTCATCGCCGAGGAATTCATGAAGCTCTTGAGCCCTCTTTTAAAGAGTATTCTCAAAAAGTAATTGATAACGCCAAGTTGCTATGTAACTGCCTCATAGACTCAGGTATCGACGTAGTGACTGGAAAAACGGACAACCACATCGTCTTAATGGATTTACGCTCTAAGAACTTAACAGGTAAAGACATCGAAAAAGCTCTCGGCGATGCAAACATTACTGCAAATAAAAATGCGGTTCCAAACGATCCTCAATCTCCCTTTGTC
>JALRIK010000119.1 GCA_023255435.1 Marivivens sp. | reverse complement strand
GTATTTCGCCTCTGAGCTATAAAGAGGAAGCTCGCACCCTCGGCATTGATAAAGACCAACGCGCTTTTCATCGTTGAGCGGGCTGGTAAAGGGACGCTCAGTCTCCTCTTCGCGAAGGACGAGGTATTCGTTCGCGCTTAGCCTCGACCGCCACTCGCCTTCGGTCAGGCATATTTCGAATTCACAGGTTTCAGCAGCGACGGGAGATACAGCAATCGCCGCGACCGTGCCCAAAATGAATGTTCTTCGTCTCATATCCCGCCTCCTGATCAATTCGGATGGGCTCTCAGAGAGGGAGCCCATCCTAAAAGCGCTCTACTTACTTGGGGAGCAGCACTTTATCGACAACGTGGATCACGCCGTTGGACTGGTTCACATCAGCGATCGTGACAAGGCTCGCATTACCGCTTTCGTCATAGATATAAACCTTGTTACCCTTCACCTGAGCAGAGAGCGCATCGCCCGAAACCGCGTTGAAGTGATAGAAGCCATCCGACGAAGCGCGTGCTTGGCGTGCGATATCGGCAGCCGACCACTTGCCCGCTACAACATGTGCGGTCAGGATCTTGACGAGCATGTCCTTGTTCTCGGGCTTGAGAAGCGTCTCGACCGTGCCAGCAGGCAGCGCATCAAATGCCGCATTCACAGGGGCAAAGACGGTAAACGGACCTTCGCTCTGAAGCGTCTCGACAAGGCCGGCAGCCTGCACAGCGGCGACAAGCGTAGTGTGATCGGCCGAATTTACAGCGTTCTCAACGATGTTCTTATTCTCGAACATCGGCGCGCCGCCGACCATCGGGTTTTCGGCAAAGGCTGCGGTGGCAATGGTGAGAGCAGCAACGGCGGTGGCGAGTTTGGAAGCAAGTTTCATGGTTTTCTCCTTTTGGGTGTGATCCGCAATCTCTTGCGGTTGGAGGAACCACGGAATGACGCGCTGAAGAGTTTCAAAAAAAAATCAAAATTCTTCGCAGGCGAATGAACGAAGCGCAAAAAGGCCAGCTCAGCCCCCAAGATTCAGGCGCCTTGGGCCGCCCCTCTTAGCGGAGTGAATTCTTTTTATTCGACTTTATTGGCTCATGCAGTCTGATGCCGAGGAGCCATTCCAGCCAAGAGCTTTCATCGGTCAGACGACCGCCGTGATCGCGTAATGCGGTGTCCCGTCCCAAACAAGGGTCCAAGACGCGCCCGGACGGACGTTCTGGATGGCATGAGGCTCAAAGCAAACGAGGCAATTTCCGCCCGGCGCAGGTGCCCGAACCGAAGGGTAGATCAAACCGCGCGACTCAGCCCGACGCAAATGCTGAGCGAGGCTTTGACCCTCAGGATATCCAACAGCCGGATCAGGATGCAATGCGGGATGGTTCGGCTCGTCGGTCAAGTCGTCGAAGACGCCGATGAAATCCGCCAAGAGTTCCACATAACGAGCACTGTCATGGAAGCTTCCGGTAAAGCCAAGTTCACGCGTGCGATGCCAGGCCACTTCACTGACTGAAACCATCACATCCCATGCGCAATACCAAGCGCCGCGCTCCTCGGTGTTGAAGCGGTTTCCGCCGGCACGAGTATATGTAAAGGCGGCGTTGATGTGACTTTCGCCATAAATGCGAAGATCACGGCTGCGGCGCTGCCAAGCGAGCTCGCGCGGGTCGAGGTGCGGGTTGCGCCCGCGTTCTGCCAGAAGGCGACTGCTGGTGAGGCCCTCTATTTCCGCCAGAATGTCCATTTCATCGTCTGTATCGACGAGACCACGCAGCGAAGGTGGTTTGTGGTAGGTGGCAGGCAGCAGGCGAACAAGACCACGATCGGAAATCTCGGTCTGCTTCATGCCCCACCACGCAGGGCGTCCAGATAGGTCCGCACCGACAAAATCTGCGGCAAACCTCCATCGATGGCGGTATCAACAGGACGATTGCCACCGAAGAGCGGGCCGGTATTCGGCCGCGTAAACCAGCTTCGTGCAAGCGGTTCGGAGAAATAAAGCTCGAGCGACTTGTAAATGCCAATCACCGCACTCAGCCGCAATACCTGGTCCTTGGTCAGTTCCCCCGCAAAGTCGGGCTTCTTGGCGCGCTTCCATGTGCTCTCTGACATATCGGCAAGGGCAGCAGCCTCCTTGAGGGTCAGCCCCCAAGCATCGACAACACGGGCATAGGCTTTGAGCGCAACGGCATTGATCTGCGCGGGTTCCCGGATTTTCTCTGCAATATGCATGGCGTCCTCCATTAACCCCAATATAGTCCATATGAACTTATCGTAAAGGTCAAATGAGCGCGCATGAGATCTGCACTCAGCCACTGCAAGTTTTAGTTTATGCGGCTGGATATGCCCCCAAAGCTTTCGCAATTTCCTCTGCGAACGCCGTGGTTCCTAAAATTCCACCCAAATCGCCCGTGCGCGTGGCAGGATCGGCAATGGTGGTATCAAGTGCGCCGTGGATCGCGTGTCCAGCCTTCACAAGATCTGGTCGGTCATGATGCGCACCAAGCCATTCAAGAAGCATAGCAGAAGACCCGATAAGAGAGGCAGGATTGGCGATACCTTTTCCTGCGATATCAGGGGCAGAGCCATGTTGTGCTTGCGCCATTGCAACGCCCTCGCCTGCGTTCAAGGATGCGGCAAGTCCAAGACCACCCGAAAGCTCCGACGCAAGGTCAGAGAGGATATCGCCGAACATGTTGGTGGTGCAAACAACGTCAAAGGCTTCGGGTCGACGCACGAAATGCGCGCAGGCGGCATCGATCAGAACCTCGTCATATTCCACCTCGGGAAAGCGTGCGGCGACCTCGCGGCAGCAGGAGAGGAAGAGCCCGTCCGTCACCTTGAGCACATTCTGCTTGTGCACCGCCGTGACCTTCTTGCGACGCTGCATCGCGCCTTTGAACGCGGCTTCGGCAATTCGGATCGACGCGTCGCGCGTGATACGTCGCATTGCGATCGCGACATCCGCGGTCACTTGCACCTCGCCGCTCCCGCTCTGCATGCAGCGGTCGGCATAAAAGCCTTCTGTATTTTCTCGATAGATCACCATATCGAATTCGGCCCGCGTCGGAGAGCCAAGACCTTTGCGCGTTAACGCGGGGCGAATATTGGCGTAGAGATCCAGCCGTTTGCGAAGTTCACCTGAAGGATTAAGTCCGCCCTGATCCTTTGGTGGATAGTCAAGATGGGACACCGGCCCGAGGATCAGAGCATCGGCCTTCCTGATTTGTGCATACGACACATCAGGTAGGGTCGAGCCATATTTTCGCAGTGCCTCGAACCCGATTTCGATCTCGTGATAGGTAAAGCCGAGACCAAAACGGCGATCTGCCGCCTCGAGCACTTTTCGGGTCGCAGCAGAGATCTCGGGTCCGATCCCGTCTCCGGGCATTAAGGCAACTTTCATGATGCTCTCGTTTGTTAAGCGGGGACTAGCCCCGCTTTTTGATTAGGCGCCGCGCTTCTGCTCTTCGACGATAAGGGTCACAAAGCGGAAAAAGCCGTGGATCATTTTGGTGAAGGGAAGGAGCAGGAAGAAAACCAGCACAAACCCGAGGTGCACGGCAAGAAGCACAGGAACCAACGCCGTCCCAGTTGCCGCATAGAGCGCAAGACCGGTGGCCCCAGTGCCCCCCAAGAGCGCAATGAACGCCATTTCACCCCCCCAAACACGTGCGGCCCCAAGCGACGGGTCGGCTTTGGTCTTGAGCCAAGCAAGGCCGACGCAACCAACGGTCAACAGAACACCGCCAGGAACGCCAAGGAGTTTGGGCAAGCTAAACAGACCATAAGGCGCCGGCATATCGAAGACGTAATGCATGACGGTGCCGGCGCTCGTCGCGGCAAAGCACAAAAGGAAACCATACATCACCGCCTGATGGAGCCAACGACGCGTATTGGAGTAGCGGTCTTCATGTTCGAAGTTACAGCCCTGCCCTTGTCCGCCATCGAGGTTCTTGAGCCGAGCAGCGGCAAGACCGGCGCCTTTGATGTGACTCCAACGAATGCGCGTGCCGCCGATTTCCTGCCAATAGCTTCGAAGTCCGATGATCACCGAAAGGAGCGGCAAAAGGAAAGCAGGAAGGAAAAGCGACACCATCGCACCATGTGCGAGATAGGCATAAAAACCCTCCCCGCTTGCAGGCCGGAAGGTCTGCAACATGCCAAAGAGGACGACAAATCCGACGATCAGCACCGCAGCAACGGCGACACCGCTTTCATGAAAACGGCGCGCCAAAGGCTGTGGCCATGCGTGACGCTCCCAGCTGTCCTGACGGACTTCGGCAAGCGCGGCAGGGAAGTTCAGGTCGAACTCGTGCGGCGCAGTATACTGGCATGAATAGTAGCAACCACGGCAATTGTGACAGAGGTTCGCAAGATGCGTGATATCACCGTCAGTGAACATCTTGTTGCGTGTGAGCGCCGGAAATACCGAGCAAAAACCTTCACAGTAACGGCAAGCATTGCAGATCTCGGTCTGACGGCGGGCTTCGTTGATAAGATCAATTGACATAGGCTGCGGCCTCCCGGCCCGCGATGCGTCCAAAGACAGTTCCAATGGTCATGCCGAACCCAGCGAGATAGCCTTGTCCGAGGATCGAACCGGCCATGATCTCGCCTGCGGCCCATACGTTGCTCAAGGGGCCGCTTGCTGTATGGACCTGAGCGGTTTCGGAAACTTTGAGCCCCAGATAGGTAAAGGTCACGCCGGGGCGAAGCTGATAGCCATAATAGGGTGGCGTATCGATGGGACGTGCCCAGTTGGTTTTTGGCTGCGCAAGTCCTTCGGTTGCGAGGCCGTCAAGCTCTGTTGGATGGAACCGCCCCGTGCGACAGGCCTTGTTGAACTCGGAAACCGTTGCCGCGAGTTTTACGCCATCAAGACCCATCTGAGCGCCCAATTCCTCAATCGTGTCAGCACGGTTTGGCGGGAAAACAGAGGGCATAAAGAGGTCAATGGATTTGGAGTCGATGATCGCATAGCCGACTTGATCGGGCTGAGCCGCTACAAGGCGTCCCCAGATTGCGTAGCGCTTGGGCCAGACGTCCTCGCCTTCGTCATAAAAGCGCTCTGCGTCGCGGTTGACGACGATGGAGAAAGGCACACAGTCAAGACGCGTGACGATACCGCCATCGAATTTTGGTGCGCGCCCGTCGATAGCCACCGCGTGACACTGGGTTGGATCACCCACGCTTTCGCAGCCTTGGTCAAGCATATCGCGCAGCACTGCGCCCTTGTTATAAGGTGTGCCTCGGATCAAGAAATTCGCCGCCGCAGGCCCCCAAGCACGGGTCAGCCACTCAAGGTTCGATTGGAACCCGCCAGAGGCAAGAACCACTGCTTTCGCTTCGATCCTATGTGACTTCCCTCCAACCTGGGCTTCGAGATGGGTGAAACGATCCCCTTCGATATGAACATGGGTCACTTCGGCGTCATAAACGACGGTGACGCCCAAATCCTCGGCCGTATTGTAATAGGCATTGACCAAAGCCTTGCCCCCTCCAAGGAAGAAAGCATTCGTGCGTGAAAGAGAGAGTGTGCCCGAAAGAGAAGGCTGGAACCGCACTCCATGCGCCTCCATCCAAGGAAGGCATTCTTCCGAGGAGCGGATCGCAAGGCGCGCCAAAGGCTCGTCGGTCTTACCCTTGGTCACAAGCATGAGATCATCGAAATACTCATCTTCGCCATAGCTATCGGTCAGCACCGAAAGTGGACCCTCATGCATACAGCGGAAGTTACGGGTATGGCGGCTGTTGCCACCGCGATAGGTTTTGGGGGCGGATTCGAGGATAAGGACGCGCGCGCCCTCCTCTGCCGACGTAATCGCTGCGCAGAGAGCGGCATTTCCGCCGCCGACCACAACGATATCCCATGGACCTTTCAGGACGTCAGAGTTCATTGGAGTTTCACCTTATATTGCGTCGATGGGCCGTTCGCGCGCGCGAAGAGCCTTTAGACGGACACGATGCGCAGCCTCGATATGGGCGCGCATCAATTCCTCGGCACGAACCCCGTCACGGGCCTTGAGTGCCACCAAAAGATCGGCATGTTCCTTGACTGCTTGCTGTGCGCGGTCCGCCTCGGCGAGTGTCGATGTGCCGATAATGAGCAAGGTTTTTTGCAAAGCGTTCACCGACTTGATCAGGTAGCGGTTCTTGGCCGCATCCAGCAGGGTCATATGGAACTGACGGTTCAGCTCGTAGGCAGTGCGCACGTCTCCAGCCTGTGAAAGCTCGCTGTTCAACGTCTCAAGCTCGTCCAGCTCCAGATCAGAGGCCGCACGAGCGGCAAGACGTGCGGCCGTGCCCTCAAGCACCGCCCGCATCTCATAAAGCTCCATGACTTCGGAGTAATCGAGCACGCGGATCGTGGCGCCTTGTCGCGGCATATGGACGACCAAACCGTCTGCCTCGAGCTGGCGAATAGCCTCGCGAATGGGTGTGCGACTGATACCGAACCGCTCGGCAAGCTCGGTCTCGCGCAGACGCGCACCAGGAGCAAGATGCCCGTTTCCAATATCTTCCAGCAAACGGCGATAGGCTCCGCTTCCCTGCGGGCCATCCTCGAGTTCGGGAGCATCGTTCATTTTCGGAACCTCAAAGGTCGCTTGCATTTTGTATCCAAGTGTATACAAGTGGATTCACAAGCCGTCAAGCCAGATCAGGAAAGCAACCATGAGCGCGCTAAAATCCTTAAAACCGCGCCTTTTGACCGTCGTATCGGCTGCAATCGGGACGGCTGCATTTTGGGCCTTGGGCCTTCCGTTGCCGTTTCTTTTCGGACCGATGGCTGCCTGTCTGATCGCCGCTCTTCTTGGGGCACCCCTCAAGGGACTGGGACAAATTTCGGTCGCTGCCCGCACGATCCTCGGGGTAGCGGTCGGCGCCTCGATTACGCCCGAACTGCTGCACAACCTGCCGCTTATGGCGGCATCTGTGGCTTTCATCCCCGTATACATCGCCCTCATCGCGCTTGTCGGCGTTCCCTTCTTTCATCGCCTCTGCGGTTTTGACCCTGTCACTGCCTTTTATGCGGCAATGCCAGGCGGGCTTCAGGACATGGTGATTTTTGGACAGGCTGCGGGCGGGAATGTTCGGACGCTTTCGTTGGTCCACGCAACACGCGTGCTTATCATCGTGACCATCGCGCCCATCGTTCTGGTCAAGCTTTACGGCGCACCGCTCAGCAATCCGATCGGCGCCCCTGCGACAACGATCCCACTCCACGAGCTTGGGCTTATGGCGCTAGCGGCTTTGATCGGCTGGAAAGGCGGCGAAAAGATCGGGCTTTTCGGAGCTTCGATCCTTGGACCTATGATTGTCGCTGCGATCTTCTCGCTCAGCGGTCTTATTCATATGCGCCCGCCGAAAGAGGCGATCCTGATCGCTCAATATTTCATCGGAATGGGGATCGGCGTTTATTACGTCGGGGTGACTTTGCGCGAGCTCCGCCAAGTCGTTGCT
>JALRIK010000118.1 GCA_023255435.1 Marivivens sp. | reverse complement strand
ATCAAGCCGACCGCCACCACAAAGGATCAGCCGCAGCGCGGCGATCGGCTCTGAGCGGTCACGTGCCAAAAGCTTGAGCTGAGTGGGCGTGGCATAAAGCACCCTCGCCGAATGGCCCGTTAGAGCGGTCTTTTGTGCATGCACCCCGAGCCCGCCCAAGGCCAACACATCGGCCCCAAGATGCAGCGCCTCGCTCACCGCATAAAGCGAGAGTGATGTTTCGAACCCGCCGAGCACCGCATAGGTGTCGGCGTGGTCCAGATCGAACAGGGTTCGGTTCGCCTCGAAACTTGCAATCCAGCTCGCCGCGCTTCGCTTGATCACTTTGGGAAGTCCGCTTGTGCCCGAAGTGCGCACCAACAGATGATCCATTCCCGCCAATGCGGAAACGGGCCCAATGTCGCCGATCAAAATACGGCTGTGCACGGAATGCTGAAAAACGAGACCCATGGCGTCCTTTGGAAAAAGTTGTGCAAGTATATGCAATTCGGGTGAACATCCAATGCCGCCTGAGCTAGAGTGCCGAAAAAGCAAAAAGGCCCCCGTTTGAAAATCGCCGTTGTCGCCACCAATAGCTGGTATCTTTGGAATTTCCGCAAAGAGACGCTTGTTGCGCTGCGCGAAGCGGGGCACGAGGTGCTTTGTCTTTGCGGTAATCGCGACTACTTCGAGCGGCTCTCGCGCCTCGGGGTCGAGGTTCGGTATGTGGAATTCGGTCCAAGGCGGGTCAGGATCGGAACGCTTTGGCAAACACAAAGAGCTCTGCGGTCCCAACTGGATAATTTCGGGCCTGATATCGTTCTGGGGTTTACCTTGCTTGCCAATGTGCACGTCGGTCTTTGGGGTCCCAAAGCACGCCGCTGGATTGCGATGATCGCGGGGCAGGGCGCATTGGCCCAATATGGCGCGCTGCGGCAGAGGCTCACTCTCGGGCTTCTTCGTCCCTTGATGCAGAAGGCCTCGGCTGTAGTGTTCCAGAACGAGGTCGATCTTGCCGAATGGACCGATGCAGGTCTGGTGCCGCCCAACCGCGCGCATCTTGTGGCTGGGTCGGGCGTCGATCTTGCCGCTTGGCGTGCCGTGCATCCCGCCGAAGGTCCGATCAACGTTCTCTGTCATGCGAGGCTTTTGCGGGCCAAGGGCATCGGGCATTTCCTGTCGCTCGCCAAGAGTGCTCGCGAGAAGGGGTTAGCGGCGCACTTCCACCTTGCAGGCTTTGCGATCCCCGAAACCCACGGCGGGTTTCCCATCGCCGAAATCAAAGCGGCCGAGGCACGCGGAGAGATCACCTTTCACGGGGCGCTTGACGACGTAAGACCACTGTTTCAGGGGCGGACGGTGGGATGTCTTCTCTCGGAATACGGCGAGGGCAAACCACGGTCCCTGATCGAAGCTTTGGCGGCGGGATGTCCTGTTCTTATGTCCAAAATCAGAGGGTGCGACGATCTTATCCGCCATGCAAACGGCGTGTCCGTCGATCTCGGCTCTTCGGGTTGGATGGCCGAAGCGCTCGATTTCATCGCTGCGCTTACCGCCGATGAGGACCTCTATCGGGCCATGGGCGAGAGAAGCCGTGCCTTGGCGCAATCAAAATTTGATGTCAGGGATAACGTCACAAAGCTCCTAGAGCTTGTCGAGGGATAATAAATGAACCAAAGACCCGCGATCCTTGGTGTTTTGGCTGTGGTGCTAGCCGCCGTCCTGTGGGGATCGACAGGCACGCTTCAGGCACAGATGCCCGCAGAGCGTATCCCAGTGGTGGTCGGCGTTGTGCGGCTGATCATCGGGGCGATTGCGCTTTGCGTTCTCGCCGTGGCAACGGGCGCGCGTCCGCGCTCTCTCGGACAGTTGCCCCTGGGCGGCGTGATCCTCGCGGGTTGTGCCATTGGGCTCTATAACCTTCTCTTTTTTCGCGGTGTAGCGCTTGCCGGTGTCGGGGTCGGCACCGCGATCACCATCGGCAGCGCGCCGCTTTGGGTGATCGGCTATGAAATCTTGCGCGGGACTATCCCGACGAAGGCCAAAGCCTTTGGCCTTGGGCTCTGTCTTGTCGGGGTTGTCCTTCTGGCTGGGCTCAGCGCCGATGTGCGCCCCGACCCGCTTGGCGTGCTTCTCGGGCTTGGGGCGGGGGCGAGCTATGCTTTTTACTCCCAAGCGACGAGCGCGATCAAAACCGATCTCGACAGCAGCGCGATTGCGGCCGCGACCTTTACCGTTGCCGCCATAGTCACTGCTCCCGCGCTTTTCCTCTTTGACACCGCTTGGATTTGGCAGGCCGAGGCGCTTTGGCCGCTTTTGGGTTTGGGCGTTTTGTCGACGGGTGTGGCCTATGCGCTCTATACGTGGGGGCTTCGGCATGTCCTTCCTTCGACAGCCGTTACTCTTGCGCTGGTCGAGCCGATGACCGCGTTCTTTCTTGCTGTGTTTCTGTTGGGAGAAAACGTCACCCTGCCAACGAGTCTGGGGGCAGGGCTTTTGCTGGTGGGCCTCATGCTCGTCACCCGCGCCGAGGCGCGCCGCAAGGCCTAGGGCGTGCGCCGCTGCTGCTCGTTCACAAGCGCAGAGAGGAAGTCGGCAAAGCTGTCGTGAATGCGAGGATTGTTGATCGCCATGAGGGCGTTGATTGCACGCTGCCCGCCATCGGACGCAAGGAATTCGAGACGCGAATCCATTGCAGTGCCGCCGCTTTCCTCGCGCTCAACGCTTTCTTCGAGTTCGGTGATGAGCTGTGTCGGCGAAATCTTGAGCGCTTTGGCCAGAACGAAGAGACGGCTGATCGAGACGCGATTGCCGCCGCTTTCGTATTTCTGGATCTGCTGGAACGAGATTCCCGCCGCTTCGCCAAGCTCGGATTGACTTAGGCCGGCGGCCTTGCGGTGCATGCGTAGCAGCATGCCCATCGCCTGATCTATATGGTTCGCAGTATTTGTCATGCGATTGGCACCCCCTTGCGCGTGATTACAAATTCTTCTGGAGCGCGTTCCTGTATGCCGGAAATTCGTTCACACCAGGTTTTCAAAACGACGGTCGTTGTCAGCGCAGCCACCTCGGGATGTCGGGCAAGCCTGTCTCTGAGATCTTCGAGAATCGTCTGATTGGCCGCTTCGACCAGAACCCGCATGTCAGTGGACCCCGACGTCGACCAACAGCTGACAAGCTCGCTCCAATGCGAGATCGACGAATAGACCATCCCGCAGACATTGCGACGCAGCCGCACGTCGAACATCGCCCTGATCCCCTGAGGCCGTTCTTCCTCGGGCGCATCCACCTCGATGGTAAAGCGCCTGATGACATTGGCATCGCAAAGCTTTTCGACGTGATGCTTTACGGTCGGTCGGGACAAATCCAAGAGCGCGGCGATCTCGGTGATCGACCTGCGGCTGTTCTCGCGGAGCAACTCGAGAATCACTCTATCTGTTTGGGTAAGCTTCAACGGGAATCCAAAATGCTAAAACAATCTTTGGTAGATTTTACAAAACGTAGAAGATTTTTCAATTCGAAAGATGATTGGCGAAGAAATCTATCTCAATCTTTACAAAACGGCAGATAGAGGAACGCCATGACAGGGTACTTCACAAAAGACGACGTTTTCACCACGTTCAATGAGCCAAGCTGGCAGAGGGTCGTTTTCTCTGAGTTTGAATCAACTTTAACCAGTAAGTCACGTCCTTTTCCGTGTGTCTTTGGTGTAAGCGGGCTCAAGGCGGGGCATGTGCGCTATGCCTTTCCCGATCCGATGACGCCCGAGGCGCTTGCTCCGATCCTTGCGGACTACCTCGAAAACGCGAGAAGCTTCGGCACAATGACCTCGCTTGTGGTCTTTGGCCGACCGGGTCCCGTGACGCCGATGGAGGATTACCGAGATCGGTTCTGGTCTCTGCTCGCTGGGCTCGAAGCCATCGACGGCAAACCGCGCCCCGCCGAAATATGCCCCGAACTGGACAGCCCGAGCTGGGAGTTCTGCTTCAACGGCGAGCCGATCTTTGTGGTCTGTAATTCGCCAGCCCATGTGTTGCGCCAGAGCCGTCGCTCGACCTCGTTCATGATCACCCTGCAACCGCGCTGGGTTTTCGAGGGGATCACCGACAGCGACGATCCTGCGGTGAAACGGTCGCTGCGGATCGTGCGCGAGCGGCTCGAGAAGTTCGATGCCATCGATACATCGCCCTATCTTGGCGCCTATGGCGATGCCGAGAACCGCGAGTTCCAGCAGTATTTCCTCGAAGATACGAATGAGGCACCCAAGTGCCCCTTCCATCACATGCCGCGCCCCGATACGGCCGTTCACCCCAGTTCAAAAGGAAAGGTAGCCTAGGATGTCTCTTGATATGATCGACGCAGTTGAAAGCGATTTCCGCATTTTCTCGACCCAGATCGACACGACCGAATGGAAAGCCCTGATTTCGCATATGCTCCCCGATCAAGGGTGCATCGAGGTGCAACGGGACGTGGCGGGCAAGGAACACGCATGGCACCGTCACACCACTGACGAAACGCTCGTCATCCTAGAAGGAAACGTGCGCTTTTACTGGGATCAGGGCGAAAAGATTTGCGGCCCCGGCACCGTGATCACGCTTCCTGCGGGCACGCTTCACGGTTCTGTCGCGCTGGACGGCGGGGCGACATACCTCATTGCTTTCCATCAAGTGGATCTCCCCAAGAATGGCTGAACTTTCGAAAACCCTTAGTGCTGGCCGCGGGACGGCCTTGATGCTCAACATCGTGCTGGGGGCGGGGCTTTTGTCCCTCCCCGGTCTCGCCGTTGAAACGGTTGGCTCCTCGGCGCTCCTTGTTTGGGGCGCCTGCGCGCTTGCCGCGATCCCTTTGTTGGCGGTGTTCTACCTGCTTGGGCGGCGCTATTCGGACGCGGGCGGTTTGGCCTCGATCGCACAGATCGCTTTCGGGCGCTTCGGCTATGTGACCGTCACTTTTCTCTTGCTCGGGGCGGTGATTTTCGGGCTTCCCGCAATCGCCATTACGGGAGGGCATTATGCCGCCCAGACCTTTGGCGGCTCGGCCCATGTCTATGCCGTGATCCTTCTGGTGCTGGCCGTCCTCGCCAATATCCTTTCGGCCGAAATTGCGGGTCGGGTGAATGCGATCATCGCTTCGACAGTGGTTTTGGCATTGGTCGTGATTGCAGGTCTGGGTCTGGCTTTTGTCCGCCCCGATGCGTCGATCCTTCCGACGTCGGTCGGTGACATTCCGCCGCTTTCCACGCTCGGCGTTGCGTTCATGATGGTCTTTTTCGCCTTTACGGGCTGGGAAGTGAGCGCGAACCTCGGGGGCGAGTTCAAACGGCCCGAGCGCGATTTTCCGACCGCGATTGCTGCTTCTTTCATGATTGCGGTGGTACTCTACGTCGCCCTCGCGGTGGTTGTCGCGGGGGCGGGTGACATTGCGAACTATGCCGCACCCTTCTCGGCCATCTTCGGCGCACATTTCGGCCCCGTCGGAAGCGCGGCGGTTGGTGTTCTGTCCATACTGATGGTCTTTGCCAACCTTTCAGGGGCGGTCTGGGCCGTGTCGCGCATGGTTTATTCGGGCGCGACCGAAGGCCTCTTTCCGTCTTGGATTGGATCGCTCCGCAACGGGGTGCCTTACCGCGCTGTTTTGCTGACTGTCACAGTTCTTTTGACTGTCACCGTTATTTCGGGGCTTGGGGACGTCCATTTGGGCAATCTTCTCGTCGCAGCAGGGCAAAACTTTCTTCTGATTTATGGAATTGCAGCTGCCGCGCTTGTGAAACTTGCGCTCGGTCAAGGTAGCCGCGCTTTGGGTGTGTTGTCTCTGGCCTTGGTAATGGGACTGATGATTGCACGCGGGGTCGAGGGGATTTTCTATCCGCTCGCTCTTTTGTCCTGTGCTGCAATCGTGACCGGAACAAAAAAGCGTCAGGCCGAACGGCTTGGGCAAGACCTAAAAACGGATTGGGAAACGGAATGAATACCATTGTTTTGGACATGAACGGGAATACCGCGCGCGTGAAACATGCCCTCTCGAACCTGAACGTTGCGCAGGTCGAATTGGTCGAACAATTCGTCGAGCAGATCATCCGCTGTTATGATCCCGACGTTGTGCGCAGCTTTCTCGAGGCGCGCAATGATCCACGGATCGAAAGCATTCTGGCACTGGCCGCCGATCTCGAAGACGAAAAACGCGACCAACTGCTTTTTGCGGCAGAAGATCTCTATGACAGCGCCCAAAGCGAGGCGCTGCCTATTTTGTCGTCTGCCTGCGAAGCGCGGCTGACCTAGCCTAGCGCTTCTTCATCGCATCAAGGAGCGCCGAGCCGAAGCTTCCCGTGGTCTCGGTGCTCTTTTTCTGCGGCGCTGCCGAACGCGGGGCGTTCGAACGAAGCGGTTTGTCGCGCTCTTGTTTGGGGGCCTTTTCGCCGCCACCGTCTTTGCGCATGGTCAGACCGATACGTTTGCGCGGCACATCGACCTCGGTCACGCGGACGCGCACAACGTCGCCCGCTTTGACGACCTCGTGCGGGTCTTTGACGAAACGGTCGGCAAGCTGGCTTACATGGACAAGTCCGTCCTGATGCACGCCGATGTCAACAAAAGCACCAAAGGCCGCGACGTTGGTCACGGTCCCTTCAAGGCTCATCCCGACCTTGAGGTCTTTGATGTCCTCGACCCCATCGGTAAAGGTCGCCGTTTTGAAGGTCGGACGTGGATCACGCCCCGGTTTTTCGAGTTCTGCGAAGATATCCTGAACCGTCGGAAGCCCGAATTTCTCGGTGACGAACTCTTCGGGGGCAAGTCGGGCAAGGAGCTTGGGGTCCTTCATTACGTCGCGCAGATCGCGCCCACAGGCCGCCACGATTTTGCGAGCGACATCATAGGCTTCGGGGTGAACAGCCGAGGCATCGAGCGGCTCTGCGCCATCCGTAATCCGCAAAAAGCCCGCCGCCTGTTCAAATGCGCGGGGACCAAGACGCGGCACCGAGAGGAGATCCTTGCGCGTGGCAAAAGCACCATTTGCATTGCGGTATTCGACAATGGCTTCGGCGAGCGATTGGCCAAGACCCGAGACCTGAGCGAGTAGCGGAGCAGAGGCCATGTTGAGATCGACGCCGACCGCGTTCACCGCGTCTTCGACCACCGCTTCAAGCGACTTGCCAAGGCGGAACTGGTCCACGTCATGTTGGTATTGGCCCACGCCGATCGACTTGGGTTCGATCTTGACCAGCTCGGCCAGCGGGTCCTGAAGGCGGCGGGCAATCGACACCGCACCGCGCAAGGACACGTCCAGATCGGGGAACTCGCGGGCGGCAAGTTCAGAGGCCGAATAGACCGACGCCCCCGCTTCGGAGACGATGACTTTGGTGGGTTTCGGCGAAGGGATCTGGGCCAAAAGGTCGGCGACCATCTTTTCCGTCTCGCGGCTTGCTGTGCCGTTGCCGATGGCGATCAGCTCGACATTATGCCGTTTGATCAG
>JALRIK010000117.1 GCA_023255435.1 Marivivens sp. | reverse complement strand
CCTGCAATATGTTCGCCGTGGTCAAAGAAAATCTCGGTGCAGGGACCGCATGGCCCCGTCGGCCCCATCTGCCAGAAGTTATCCTTGGTCGGGATGCGGATGATGCGATGATCCTCAAGTCCTGCAACCTTTTTCCAGATCTCGGCCGCTTCGTCGTCGGTGTGGTAAACCGTCACGAGGAGCTTGTCCTTGGGGATATCGAAATCCTTGGTCAGAAGTTCCCAAGCAAAGGTGATCGCCTGCTCTTTGAAATAATCGCCAAATGAAAAGTTGCCGAGCATTTCAAAGAACGTGTGGTGGCGCGCGGTATAGCCCACGTTATCAAGGTCATTGTGCTTGCCGCCTGCACGCACACATTTCTGTGCGGTTGTGGCGCGGACATAATCGCGGCGCTCGACACCGGTAAAGCAGTTCTTGAACTGCACCATCCCCGAGTTGGTGAACATCAAGGTCGGATCGTTCCGCGGAACGAGCGAGGAAGACGGCACAACGGTGTGACCGTTACGCTCGAAAAAGTTCAGGAAAGTAGAACGGATGTCGGCAAGGCTCGTCATTGGCGGAATATCTCATGCAGGCAGGATTTTGCGTTGGTTTACAGACCAACGGGGGCGCTGTCCATGCCAACAAAGCCTATTGCTGCTTGAATAGCCGATCCCCTGTCCGAATGAGTCCATCTTGCACGATGGAGCAAAGGATTCCTCGGGGCCGAAGGTGACGGTTGGCGGGGTCGCGCGCCCAGTCATAGGCATCAACGCCGTAACGCGCCTTCCATTTGACACAGCCTTCGTTGAAAACGTCTGAGACCTCGAGCACTGCTGTGCCCACTGCAAGACGGGTCCCTGTCGGGAGGTTTTCCATCGTGAGGTTCATATCCACGATAAATGTGTCACCTGGAAAAATCACATCATAGTTCCAAACAAGGTCCAAGACACGCCGAGAGAGCACACAAACCTGAATACCAGGATGACCAGTGCCCTCTTCGGTTTTGAGCCAAGGCTCGTTTAACCAGCGCGGATCACCTCTGACACCTTGTTCGGCACTTAGGTGAAGTTCATCAACAAATCGACGCGTATTACGCTCGGGTCTGATGCAAAGATGTGAAATAGCCGCCCCGTCTTTGGGAGCGGCTAAAATTTGCGGCCATGCGCGATCAAGTATATCGCGCGTCGGCGTCATTCCATATCCACGAGGTCGTCTTCCGATCCGTCACCGTCGGACATGTGGAAATCGAGACCGTGGGCGGCGCGGATCTTATCCTCGATCTCATAGGCGATCTGGGGATTGTCCTTGAGGAACTGTTTCGAATTCTCGCGTCCTTGACCGATACGCTCGTCCCCGTAAGAGAACCAAGCCCCCGATTTTTCGACCACACCCGCTTTGACGCCAAGATCGAGAAGTTCGCCCGTCTTGGAAATGCCTTCGCCATACATGATGTCGAATTCCACCTGCTTGAACGGCGGTGCGACTTTGTTCTTCACGACCTTAACGCGGGTGGTGTTGCCGACCACCTCGTCCTTGTCCTTGATCGCGCCAATGCGGCGGATATCAAGACGGACCGATGCATAGAATTTCAATGCGTTACCGCCCGTAGTTGTCTCGGGCGAGCCGAACATCACGCCGATCTTCATACGGATCTGGTTAATGAAGATCACCATACAGTTCGAACGCGCGATCGAACCGGTCAGCTTGCGCATCGCCTGCGACATGAGGCGCGCATGCACACCGACGCTGCTGTCGCCCATATCGCCTTCGAGTTCGGACTTGGGCGTCAGAGCGGCAACCGAGTCGACAACGACGAGGTTCACAGCCCCCGAACGCACGAGCGTATCGACGATCTCAAGGGCCTGTTCACCTGTATCGGGCTGCGAAATCAGAAGCTCGTCAAGGTTCACACCAAGCTTTTTCGCATAGAGCGGGTCAAGCGCATGTTCTGCATCGACAAAGGCGCAAACACCGCCCTTTTTCTGCTCTTCCGCAACCGCGTGCAGGGTCAGAGTGGTTTTACCCGAGGATTCAGGCCCGTAGATTTCGATGATACGACCCTTGGGCAGACCGCCGATGCCGAGCGCGATATCAAGACCGAGCGAACCCGTAGAGGTCGACTCGATTTCCGCGACGGGATTGTCCGCGCCGAGCCTCATGATCGAGCCCTTGCCGAACTGTCGTTCGATCTGTGCGAGCG
Organism: Marivivens sp.; assembly: GCA_023255435.1. GTDB lineage: Bacteria > Pseudomonadota > Alphaproteobacteria > Rhodobacterales > Rhodobacteraceae > Marivivens. The sequence goes on along the minus strand of JALRIK010000117.1, from coordinate 5,274 downwards.
CGGATTCCAGTGCCTTTTGCTTATCGGCTGTTTTTTTGTCGTTCATGCTGAGAAGTTCTGCCATTGCCATTGTTTGACATCCTTATTCCACACCCTGTCGAGGGCGGCAATTCCTGCTTGTGTTCGCCTCTTGTTCTCATGCAACATGAGACCAAAAGGAGAACATTTCAAGATAAATCTTTCTAAGCTACCTTTCTCCACGGTTGGTTAAAGAGTAGTTTACAACCCAAGAGATAGAAGGAGTTCGGCCCATATGCTTGTTTTCTGGAAAGAAAAGCTTGTTTTCCTTGCAGTTCCCAAGACGGGCACGACATCGCTTGAGGGGGCTTTGGCACCCAAGGCCGCAATGGTGATGCGCGATCCGCCGATTCTCAAACATTCGCCCATCTATCGCTATCGCCGCTTTATCGAGCCCTATTTCGGGGTTGCGGGAGACGACAAGCTTGAAACTCTGGCTGTGATCCGCAACCCTGTCGACTGGTTGTCGAGCTGGTATCGTTATCGTCACCGCGATGATCTCGTGGGTCATCCCAACAGCACGCGTGACATCAGCTTTGACGATTTTGTCGAGGAATACTGCAAGGGCAAGCCAGCCCCCTATGCGGGCGTCGGCTCTCAGGCCAAGTTTGTCTGCGGCAATGAGGACGAGATCGTTGTCGATCACCTGTTCCAGTACGAACAGCAGGACAAGCTTGTCGCCTTTCTCGAAGAGCGTCTGAACACCAAGATCGAGCTTCCCCGCCTGAACATCTCGCCTGTTCTGGAAACGCCGCTTTCCGAGAAGATCGAGGACAAGCTGCGCCGCAAGCGCGAGATCGAGTTCAAAGTCTGGGATGCTGCGCGGCGCGATTGATGGAGCTTCCTGCCTTTCCTCTTAAACGCAAACGCGTGCACGAAGTCTATGGCGCCGGAGCCACGGGCTTTGCTGCTGTGGTCTGTGCAGGGCTGCAAGGACCCGTGATCTGGATCACCGAAGGCTGGAAGAGCGAGAGGCTCTACCCCGTCGGCTTTGGTGCTTTTGCCGATCCTTCGCGGCTTTTGGTGGCCGAGGCACAGGGGCCTGACGATGTGCTTGCAGTGGGCGAAGAGGCCTTGCGCGATGGTGCTGTGCCGATGGTGGTGATGGAAATCACCCAGACACTGGGACTCACCGCGGGGCGCAGGCTTCAACTGGCCGCCGAAACGGGGCGCACCACGGGTCTGTGTCTGATCCCCGAGGGTATGGGCAGCAATGCAGCAGAAACCCGCTGGCACTGCATCCCGAAAGCGGACCCTACCCCATTGGCGGACTCGACTCTGATGCGGTGGGAGCTTAAAAAGAACAAAAAGGGAACATTAGGAGCCTGGGATGTTCGATGGCAGCACACGACGGGTCATCTCGCTGTGGTTTCCGCGTCTCGCGAGTGACCGCATTCTGCGCGCGCGCCCTGTGTCCGGCCCCTTTGCCGTCACGCTCCGCCAGAGCAATTCCGACCGCCTCCATTGCCTTAATCACGCCGCCGAGCGCTTGGGCCTGTCGCGGGGCATGTCTTTGGCCGATGCGCGGGTGTTCTGCCCCGACCTCATCACCCGTCCTGCCGAGCTTTCGAACGATCTTCGGTTCCTGAGCACCCTGCGCCGCTGGGCCACGCGCTATTGCCCTTGGGTCGGGCATGAGGGCGAGGACGGCCTTGTGCTCGACGTGACGGGAGCGACGCATCTTATGGGCGGAGAAATGGCGATGCTCTCGGATATGCGGATGCGCCTTGTGCGTGCGGGTATCTCGGTGCGCATCGGGCTTGCCGACACACGCGGGGCTGCCTTTGCTCTCGCCCATTTCGGCGAGGGCGTGGCCCAAGCAGGCCAAATGCTCGACGGAATTGGAGAACTGCCCGTCGCCGCGCTTCGCCTGCCTGACGCCACCGTTGTCGGCCTTGAGCGGCTTGGCCTACGCAAGATCCGCGATCTGGCCGCATCGCCTCGTGCGCCCCTGACACGGCGCTTTGGCCCCGAGGTGCTCTTGCGGCTCGATCAGGCGCTTGGGCACTATCCAGAGCAGATCTCGCCCGAAGCCGAGCCGCCCCATTACGGCGTGCGTATGACCATGCCCGACCCCATCGGCCTTACTGATGATGTGATGGCCGCGACCGAGCGGCTCTTGCGCCAACTCTGCGACAAGCTCAAAGCCCAAGAGATGGGCGCGCGGGTGCTGGCGCTGACCCTGCGCCGCGTCGATCAGGGCAGCCAACAGGTGGAGTTACGCCTTGCCAGCGCGATGCGGGACGCGGGCCGTATCCTGCCGCTCTTTGCGCGGGGCGTGGCCGAGGTGGACGCAGGCTTCGGCATCGACCAGATGCGGCTCGAGGCGGTGCGGGTCGAACCGCTCCCTGTGCAACAGATCGGCCAGAGAAGCAGCGACCGCAAAGAGGCGCTCGATGATCTCATCACGCGGATCGGCAACCGCATCGGGCTTGAGAATATCCTGCGCTTCCTGCCCGCCGACAGCCATATCCCCGAACGCGGCTTCATCACCGCCCCCGCCGCCTATAGCCGCCCCGAGCCTTTCCCCGCGCTCGCCCGTCCGCGCCCCTTGCGAATGTTCCCGCCCGAGCTGGTCCACGCCCCCGCCGAGCGCACCCCGCCCCGCCATTTCCGCTGGCGGCGCATGCCGCTTCGGACGCTGCACGCCATCGGCCCCGAGAGGATCGCGCCTGAATGGTGGATGGCGGACGAGGCGTGGAGCACAGGCATCAGGGATTACTGGCGGATCGAAACATCCCAAGGACGGCGGCTCTGGATGTTCCACACGCCGCAAAACCCCGGCTGGTTTGTTCAAGGGGAATTCCCATGACCAGCTACGCCGAACTTGCCGTCACCAGCAATTTCACCTTTCTGCGCGGGGCCTCGCATCCCGAAGAGCTTGTTGCGCGCGCCGCCGAACTCGGACTTGAGGCGATTGCCATCACGGATCGCAACTCGCTTGCAGGGGTGGTGCGGGCCTTTGCCGCGCTCAAGGAACTCAGGCGCGAGGCCGAGGATGCGCTTCGGGTCCGCTCGCATATCCGCGTCGATCCTTCCTCGCGGCAGGTGGTCGGCAAAGACTCGCCGCTTCCGATACCGCGCGGCATCAAGCTGCCCAAGCTGATCGTAGGCGCGCGGCTTGTCTTGCGGGACTGCACGGTCGAATGGATCGCGCTGCCTACGGACCGCGCTGCCTATGAACGGCTCTCGCAGCTTCTCACCCTTGGCAAGCGCCGCGCGGAAAAGGGTGAGTGTCATCTTGACCTCGACGACCTTGCCCAACGCGCCAAGGGGATGATCCTCATCGCCCTGCCCCAAGGCCCCCTTCGCAGCGCTCGCCCGCATATCCAAAAGCTCCAGCGCCGCTATCCAGCGCATGTCTTTCTTGGGGCCGCGCCGCGCTATGACGGCACCGATCAGGCCTATTTCAAAGACTGCGCCGAAATGGCGCTTCGGATGGCCGCGCCCATGGTCGCGGTGGGTGATGTGCTCATGCACCGAGCCGCAAGGCGGCAGCTTGCCGATGTGCTCACCTGCCTGCGCGAGGGATGCACCATCGATACCATCGGCACCCGCGCGCTTCCCAACGCCGAACGAAGGCTCAAAGGCGGGGCCGAGATGGCGCATATCTTCCGCCATCATCCCGCCGCACTCAGGCGCAGCTGCGAGATCGCAGCGCGGTGCAGCTTTGACCTCGGCGAGCTGAGCTACGAATACCCCGACGAGGTCTCGGTCACGGAAAAACCGCAAGAGCGGCTTGAGCGCCTCACGGCCGAAGGGCTGCGCCGCCGCTGTCCGAACGGCATCCCCGAGCGGTATCAGGCGCTTGCGGACAAGGAACTTCGCATGGTCTCGGAGCTGGGCTTTGCGGCCTATTTCCTGACCGTGCATGACATCGTGCACTATGCTCGCTCTATCGGTATCCTCTGCCAAGGACGCGGCTCTGCGGCGAACTCGATCCTCTGTTGGGCCTTGGGCGTCACCGATGTCTCCCCCGATCAGATCAGCATGGTCTTCGAACGCTTTGTCTCGAAATACCGAGGCGAGCCGCCCGACATCGACGTGGACTTCGAGCATGAGCGCCGCGAAGAGGTGATCCAGCACATCTATGAAACCTATGGCCGCGACCGCGCAGGGCTTTGCGCCACCGTGATCCATTTTCGCACCCGCGCCGCCATCCGCGAGGTGGGCAAGGTCATGGGTCTTTCCCAAGATGTGACGGCCAGCCTGTCGAGCCAGATCTGGGGTCAGTCAAACAAAGGAGCGGACCCCGAACGCATCCGCGAGCTGGGGCTTGATCCCAGCGACCGGAGGCTGTCCCAAACCATCGAGCTTATCCGCGAGATCATCGGCTTTCCCCGCCACCTCAGCCAGCATGTCGGCGGCTTTATCATCACCAAAGGGCGGCTTGATGCGCTCTGCCCCATCGAGAACGCCGCGATGGAGGATCGCACGGTCATCGAATGGGACAAGGACGACATCGACACGCTCGGCATTCTCAAAGTAGATATCCTGAGCCTCGGGATGCTCACCTGTATCCGCAAGGCCTTTGATCTTCTGGAAGAGCACGACAAGACGCGGCTCACGCTCGGCACCGTGCCGCAAGAAGACCCCGCCACCTATGACATGCTCTGCAAGGCGGACGCGGTGGGCGTGTTTCAGGTCGAGAGTCGCGCCCAGATGAATTTCCTTCCGCGTATGCGGCCCCGCACCTTTTACGATCTGGTGATCGAGGTTGCCATCGTCCGCCCTGGCCCGATCCAGGGCGGGATGGTGAAGCCCTATGTCAAACGCCGTCAGGGGCTCGAGGCGGTGAGCTTTCCTTCCAAAGCGCTCGAAGGCGTCTTGGGCAAAACACTCGGGGTGCCGCTCTTTCAGGAACAGGCGATGCAGATCGCCGTCGTTGCCGCCAATTTCACCCCCGAGGATGCCGACCGCCTCCGCCGCTCGCTCGCCACCTTCCGCAAGATGGGCACCATTGGTGGTTTTCGCGACCAATTCGTTGCAGGGATGCTGTCGAATGGCTATACCCCCGAGTTCGCGGCGCAATGCTTTTCCCAGATCGAAGGCTTTGCCGAATACGGCTTTCCCGAGAGCCATGCCGCCGCCTTTGCCATGCTGACCTATGTGTCCTCTTGGCTCAAATGCCATCACCCCGCGATCTTTGCCTGCGCTTTGCTCAATTCCCAGCCCATGGGGTTCTATGCCCCCGCCCAGATCGTGCGTGACGCCCGCGAACACGGGATCGAGGTGCGGCCCATCTGTGTGAACCAG
>JALRIK010000116.1 GCA_023255435.1 Marivivens sp. | reverse complement strand
CGTTGCCATTCTGTCCTTCGGCACCCGTCTGCAAGAGGTCGAGATCGCCTGTGAGGCGCTGGGCGCTAAGGGGATCACACCGACGGTCGCAGATGCCCGTTTTGCCAAGCCGCTCGATCGCGAGATGATCCTTCGGCTTGCTGCCGAGCATGATGCCTTGATCACCATTGAAGAAGGCGCGGTCGGCGGATTCGGCAGCCATGTCGCGCAGCTTCTCTCGGATGAGGGGGTGTTCGATCAGGGGCTAAAGTTCCGTTCGATGGTGCTACCTGATACGTTCATCGACCATGCCAGCCCTGCGGATATGTATGCCGAAGCGAAACTTGACGCAGCGTCCATCGAGGCCAAAGTTCTCGACGTGCTTGGAATTGCGCGTGTAGGTTCTCTCAGCGCATAGGCGTTTCGGAGAGCACAATGACATCGCAGCAATCTGTAAAAGCGTTTCGCTTTCTCGTCGCTGGTCTGGCGGTCTATTGGTTTTCGTGGCTCTTTTGGGGCGGCAGTTGGGAGCCGTTCGGCGGGCCGTTCCGCTTTCTGACCAATTGGGCGCTTACGCTTTCTACGATCTCTAGCCTGTTGCTACTTGGGCGGAGCTTTGGCGTTGTCGAGGGGCGCAATGACGGGCTTATCGGATTGACCGCCGTTGTGAACGGGATGGTCGTCATGCTTTATTGGCGGCTTTATCTTGCGGACCCGTTCCTTGTCTCGCCGACCGAGGACACGTCGATCACGGCTCAGGGCTGGTATCTCCACCTTGTGGGGCCTGCGCTCCAGTGGATCGATGCGCTGTTCATCCATCGCAGTTTCCGCAAGCCTCTCGAGTCCGCGACGCTCTCGGTCATCACGCTTCTGGGCTATATCGGCTGGATCGAATGGGGTGTCTCGCCGCGCGTAAACTTCCCCGCGGGGAAGGTAAGTGCTGGATTTCCTTATCCTTTTCTTAATGATCTTACACTTGACGGACGGTTAACTTTTTACGCCACGAATCTGATCATGGCGCTTATCCTTCTTGGTATTTTCTTTGGGCTGGCTTGGATTATTCGGAGTCTTCTTGAGAAAGAAGCGCCCTAAGTCCGCTGCGGTAATCAGGGTAAATCAGGTTAACGCCCAGTTCGGTCTTGATGCGATCGTTCCGCACCTTTTTGCTTTCGGCATAAAAGCTGCGGGCCATTGGTGTCATCTCGGCGGTTTCGAAGTCCTCGGCGGGCGGTAGAGGAAGCCCGAGAAGTTCAGCAGCATAGCCTATCACATCCTGCGGCGGGGCGGGATCATCATCACAGACGTTATAGGCCGCCCCCGGATTGGGGCGATTGATCGAGGCGTGCAGCACTTGTGCGATGTCCTCGACATGGGTGCGGGAAAAGACCTGACCTTGTTTGATGATGCGGCGGGCGGTGCCTGCGCGGACCTTGGCAAAGGGGCCACGGCCAGGGCCATAGATCCCCGCAAGTCGGAAGATGTGAAGCGGCAGACCTTCGATTGCGGCCCAAGCCGATTCCGCCTCGACCCGAAGCTGTCCGCGTTTGGTGGCGGGGGTCAGGGGGCTTTGCTCGTCCACCCAATCGCCGCCGTTGTCGCCATAGACGCCAGTGGTCGAAAGATAGCCGACCCATTCGAATTGGTGCGCCCGTTTGGCGATTTCGTCATGAAGCGCGGCAAGCACGGGATCACCGTTCTGATCGGGCGCGGCCGAGATCAAGAGGTGCGTCGCGGTGTCGAGCGCAGGGATCATATCGGCGCCTGGCCAGATGCGCGGCTCGATCCCTTGGGACAGAAAGCGCGCGGCTTTGTCCTCGTTCCGCGTGGTGCCGATGATGCGCCAATCGAGTGGGAGAAGGCGCTGGGCCAGCGCTTGCGCCGAGAAGCCGTGACCGAAAGAGAGAAGTGTTTTTGTCATGCCGTTATATGTGGGCGAAAATCGGCAAGAGGCAACAGGGTGCTGCGTCTGTCTTGCAGAGTTCATCTTTGTGGTGTCAGACTTGAACCAAGCCGTGCGGAAAATCCCTCGGCACTGAATTGAGGACGACCGATGACCGACTTTGACGCCGCTGCGATTGCCACCCCCGACACTTTCGAGCACGAGGCTTTTGACTCTGCGGAGGCGGCGGTCGAGCGGTTGATTGCGCTTTATGATCAGGCGACGGCGTTTCTGGTGGAGAAGTTCTCGGAGACCGTGGCGTCGGGAAAGCTCGTGTCGCGCTATCGGGCGTTTTACCCCGAGATCCGTTTGGTCACGACAAGCTTTGCACAGACGGACAGCCGTTTGTCGTTTGGTCACGTGCCGATGCCTGGAACCTATGCCACGACGGTGACGCAGCCGAGGCTTTTTGCCAATTACCTGCGCCAGCAGATCGGGCTTTTGATCCGGAACCACAAGACGACGGTGTCCATCGGGCCTTCGGCCACGCCGATGCCCGTGCATTTCGCGGTGGCGAGCGATGCGAGTGTGACGGTCCCGCAGGAGGGCGCTCTTGAGTTTTCGCTCCGCGATGCCTTTGACGTGCCGGACCTTAGCACAACGCATGATGACATCGTGAACGGGCTCGGGTTCACCTATCCCGACGGGGCGCTTCCGCTTGCGCCCTTTACCGCGCAGCGGGTCGATTATTCGCTGGCGCGTTTGGCGCATTACACGGCGACCAAGCCCGACCATTTCCAGAATTTCGTGCTGTTCACCAACTATCAGTTCTATGTTGAAGAGTTCGAGGCCTATGCCCGAAAGATGCTGGCCGACAAGGACAGCGGCTATACGGGGTTCGTCGGTCCCGGCAATACCGAGATCACGACGCCTGATGCACCGATGAACACGCCCGCGAAGCTTCCGCAGATGCCGACCTATCACCTCAAGCGGGCCGATGGGTCGGGGATCACGTTGGTGAATATCGGGGTAGGGCCGTCGAACGCCAAGACGGCAACCGACCATATCGCCGTGTTGCGTCCGCATGCGTGGCTTATGGTCGGGCACTGCGCGGGGCTTCGCAATTCGCAGCGGCTCGGGGACTTTGTTCTGGCGCATGCCTACCTTCGCGAGGACCACGTTCTGGACGATGATTTGCCCGTCTGGGTGCCGATCCCTGCGCTGGCGGAAATCCAGATCGCGCTTCAGGACTCGGTGGCGCAGGTGACGAAGCTTGAGGGTTATGATCTCAAGCGGATCATGCGGACGGGGACCGTGGCGACAATCGACAACCGCAACTGGGAGTTGCGTGATCATTCGGGCCCTGTGCAGCGTTTGAGTCAGTCGCGGGCGGTTGCTCTGGACATGGAAAGCGCCACGATCGCAGCGAACGGGTTCCGTTTCCGCGTGCCCTATGGGACGCTTTTGTGCGTGTCGGACAAGCCGCTTCACGGGGAACTCAAGCTTCCCGGAATGGCGTCTGATTTCTATAAAACGCAGGTCGCAAATCACCTGATGGTCGGTGTTCGGGCGATGGAATTGCTGCGGGAAATGCCGCTTGAGCGTATCCATAGCCGTAAATTGCGCAGTTTTGAGGAAACAGCCTTCCTCTGAAATGCCTGTTTTCCAATAAAATAGGCTTTTTATACTTGCAAAGGCACACAATTCGTTGTGGTGATGCACAACATACCGTTAGAATGCGGGGCATGAGGCCCTACAAATCGGGCAAATAAGGGAGACCATAAAGATGGCAAAGCCGATGACCAAAGCCCAGCTCGTAGCTGCAATCGCTGACGACGCAGGCACCGACAAGAAGACCGCAGCTGCTAGCCTTGAGGCGCTTCTTGCTATCATCACCAAAGAAGTTTCCGCCGGCGGCGCAGTGACCCTGCCCGGCGTTGGCAAAATCTACTGCCGCGAGCGTCCCGAGCGTATGGTGCGCAACCCCGCCACCGGCGAGCAGATCAAGAAAGAGTCCGACAAGGTCGTCAAGATGACCATCGCCAAAGCGCTCAAGGACAGCGTGAACGGCTAAGGCTCGTCTGAGGTCTTGCACCTCGACACAGTTTCAGAAAGGGTCGCCCAAGGGCGGCCCTTTTTCGTTTGGAGAGATCATGGACCTTAGAGCAGTGGCAATGGGCATCGCGTTTGCGCTGATGTGGTCTTCGGCCTTCACCTCGGCGCGGGTGATCGTCGAATACGCACCGCCAATGACGGCGCTTGCCCTGCGGTTTCTGGTTTCGGGCGGCTTGGGGATCGCGATTGCATTCGCTTTGGGTCAAAGCGCCAAGTTGACCCGTGCGCAGTGGCGCTCGACCGTGATTTTCGGGGTCTGCCAGAACGCGCTTTACCTTGGGCTCTTTTTCCTTGCCATGCAGACGATCGAGGCTTCGGTTGCGGCGATTGTGGCGGCGACCATGCCGCTCATCGTGGCGATTTTTGGCTGGGCGTTCCTTGGAGATCGGCCGAATGGGCTTGGCATGGTCGGGCTTGTCGCGGGGATCATCGGGGTTGCGATCATCATGGGTGCGCGTCTGAGCGGCGGGATCGATACCTTCGGGCTTGGGATCTGTGTGATCGGGGTGATTGCGCTGGCGATTGCAACGCTTTCGGTGCGGGGCGCGTCCTCGGGGGGGAACCTGTTGATGATCGTAGGGCTTCAGATGCTGATTGGGTCGGCGGTTCTCTCGGTGCCTGCGGCGATCTTTGAGACGCTGGATATCACGTGGAGTGTCGAGCTTGTCGTTGCCTTTGCCTATACGACCCTTGTGCCCGGCTTGCTGGCGACTTTTGTGTGGTTCCTTTTGGTGCAGCGGATCGGGGCGGTGAAGGCCGCGACTTTCCACTTTCTCAACCCGTTCTTCGGGGTGGCGATTGCGGCGGCTCTTTTGGGCGAGCATATCGGGACGCTCGATTACCTTGGGGTGGCAATTATCGCGGGGGGTATTCTGGCGGTCCAGCTGTCGAAGCAGCAGCGCCTAGAGCAGCAGAAATAACAACGCCGAGCTGGTGAAGAAGCCGAAGACGACGCTTCCCAGCATGGCCATAGAGGCCATGCCTGCGTGGCCGTAATCCTGCGCGAGGATGGCGTAGATGCCGAGCATGGGCATGGAGGCCGAGACGATGAGCGCGGCGGCAAGGGTTGGGTCCATCCCCGAGAGACCAAGCGCGGCTCCCGCCATAATGGTGAGCGCGGCAAGGGCGGGGTGGAGGATCAGCTTGGTCACCACGATCTGGAGCGCCATGGAGAGGTTGCCCTGAAGCGGGAGGCCGACAAGAGAGCCGCCAATAACCATCAGCGCAATCGGGGCAGTGGAGCCCGCAAGAAGGGTTGTGAGGCGCTCGAATGGGACGGGGAGATGTCCGCCGAGGATCGAGGTCAGCATGCCGAGGATCATGCCGATGATCATCGGGCGTTTCAGAATGCCGAGAAAGATCCCGCCGAGCAGTTTGGCCATGCTCTGTCCGTCGCGCGGCCGCGAGAGGTCGAGCAGCAGGAGCGAGAGCGGCACCATCACAAGGTTTTCCACGATCAGGTTCATCGAGATCGCGCTTGCCGCGACATTTGGGAAGGCAAGCATGAGGATCGGCAAGCCGAGGTAGCCCGAGTTTGGACAGCCCGCGCCCATGACCGCGATGGCGCGGCGGGCGGGCCCTGTGGGGCGCAGCGTGAACCAAAGGTAGCTCAGGCCCATCGAGCCGAGCGAGGCGATGCCGTAGATCGCGATATATTCGGGTTGGAACACCTCGGAGATTGGGTTGCGGGCGAGCGCAGAGAAGAGGAGCGCGGGAAGCGCGATGTTCAGGACGTATTTGCCGAAGACCTTGAGATCATCTTGGGAAAAGAGGCCTTTCCAGACGACGGCGTAGCCCAAGGCGATGAGGCCAAAGACCGGAAAGGTGATCCCGATGATCTCGAACATTTAGCCGATGATCCCGCGCACACCGCCTGTTTGGGCGCGATCGAGCAGGATGTGATCGAGGATCACGCAGGCCATCATCGCTTCGCCCACGGGAACGGCACGGATGCCGACACAGGGGTCGTGACGGCCCTTGGTCACGACCTCGGTCGCGGTGCCGTCGATGCGGATCGAAGCGCGGGGGCTTAGGATCGAGGAGGTCGGCTTGACCGCGAAGCGGACCACAACGTCCTGACCTGTCGAGATGCCGCCCAGAATGCCGCCAGCGTGGTTCGAGCTATATTCGGGGCCGTTGGGGCCCATGAAAATCTCGTCGGCGTTGTCGCGACCTGTGAGGGCGGCTGCGGCCATGCCTTCACCGATCTCGACGCCTTTGACGGCGTTGATCGACATCATGGCGGCGGCAAGGTCGGTGTCGAGCTTGCCGTAGATCGGAGCGCCGATGCCTGCGGGGACGCCGCGGGCGACGACTTCGATCACGGCGCCGACCGAGTTGTGATCCTTGCGGCGGAGGAAATCGAGGTCGTCTTCCCAGAGCTTGGCGGTTTCGGCATCGGGGCACCAGAAGTCGTTCTGATCGATCTGGTCCCAGTCGAAACGGTCGCGTTCAATGATGCGCGGGCCCATCTGGACCATATAGCCCTTGATCTCGAGGTTCGGCACGAGGCTTTTGAGCACTTCGCGGGCCACACCGCCAGAGGCCACGCGGGCTGCCGTTTCACGCGCCGAGGAACGACCGCCGCCGCGATAATCGCGGAAGCCGTATTTCTGGTGATAGGTGATGTCGGCATGACCAGGGCGGAAGGTCTGGGCGATGTCGCCGTAATCCTTGGAGCGCTGGTCGGTGTTGCGGATCAAAAGGCTGATCGACGTGCCCGTGGTTTTGCCTTCGAACACGCCCGAGAGGATTTCCACCTCGTCGGGTTCATTGCGCTGGGTCGTGTTCTTGTTCTGACCCGGTTTGCGCTTGTCCAGCCACTGTTGAATCGTCGCGGGATCGAGCGCCACACCCGGAGGGCAGCCGTCGACAACAGCGCCGAGGGCGGGGCCGTGGCTCTCTCCCCAAGTTGTGGTGCGATAGATGTGTCCGAACGTGTTGAGCGACATGGCGATCTCCTTTGTTTCCCCATTATCCTGCAAGCGTCCCTAGGCCAAGGTTCTTGGTCAAAAATCTTGGGCCTTGCGCATTGGAATCCTGAAGCTATGTTTCGCCTTACCTCGGGGTGCTCTGGTTTCGGTCAGAGCTGAGATGCGAAAGCGGACCCGTTGAACCTGAACCGGTTAGAACCGGCGGAGGGAAGGTAAAGGGATCATCCCCAATGCCCCCATCCGTCCGGCGCATGAAAAAGGATGACCAAATGAAGACCAAACATCTGAGCCATGTCGCGGGACTTTGCCTTGTTGCCACTGGCGCTATGGCCGAGACCCCTGTGCTCACCGTTTACACCTATGACAGCTTCAACACCGAGTGGGGCCCTGGTCCTGCGGTCGAGGCTGCGTTTGAGGCGACCTGTGCCTGCGATCTTGAATTTGTCGCTGCCGGCGATGGCGCGGCGCTTCTCTCTCGCGTCAAGCTCGAAGGTGCGGGCACCGACGCGGATATCGTTCTTGGGCTTGATAACAGCCTGACGGGAGATGCTGCAGAGAGCGGGCTTTTTGCTCAGTCTAGCGTTCAAGCCACTTACGATCTTCCTGTTGAATGGACCGATAGCACGTTCGTTCCCTTCGACTGGGGCTATTTTGCTTTTGTCGCGGGGGCCGAGACGGAAGCGCCTGCGTCGCTGCGTGCTTTGGCCGAGAGTGATCTCAAGATCGTTATTCAGGACCCGCGCTCGTCTACCCCCGGTCTTGG
>JALRIK010000115.1 GCA_023255435.1 Marivivens sp. | reverse complement strand
GGAAACGCCCGAACCCATTCGTTCTGTGAAATTGATCACGGTGGGCGCTTCTGACTTGAATGTCCAAGGTGAGTACGCGGCAGAGGTCAAGGCTCGCGTTGAAAGTCGCTTGAGCTTTCGCGTCGGAGGCAAAATTTTGGTCCGTCAAGCCGAGGCAGGACAACGCGTTCAAGCGGGCCAAGTTTTGGCTGAGGTTGATGTGCAAGATTACGCTTTGGCCGCACAGGCTGCTCAAGCACAAGTCATTGGCGCTCGGTCCCAACGCGATTTAGCGGCTGCAGACTTCAAGCGCTACGAAGCCTTGTTGGCGCAAAATTTCATCAGTGCGGCCGAATTAGAGCGTCGCTCTGCAACACTCAAGGCTGCACAAGCAACGCTTGATCAAGCCTTGGCCCAAGCACAGTCTCAAAGCAATCAAGCGAGCTATGCCAAATTGTTGGCCACTTCATCTGGCGTCATTACGGGGGTGGAAGCTGAACCCGGCCAAGTCGTCTCTGCTGGCCAGCCAGTGGTCCGCTTTGCACAAGATGGCCCCCGCGATGCCGTCTTTGCGCACTTCGGCAAGACGCTTGAGGATCTTATGCGCATAGTGGATCGGCGCGGGCATCAGCTCGGGCGTCTCGGTGGTCGCATAGCCGAACATGATCCCCTGATCGCCGGCGCCTTCGTCCTTGTCCTCACGCGCATCGACGCCTTGGGCGATATGCGCGGATTGCTCGTGCAGGAGATTGGTGATCTCGACGGTTTCGTGGTGGAATTTATCCTGCTCGTAACCGATGTCCTTGATGCAGTCGCGGACGATCCCGTCCACGCGGCCCATGTAGTCGGCGAGTTTGTCTTGATCGGAGAGACCGACTTCACCGCCGATCACAACGCGATTGGTCGTGGCAAAGGTTTCGCAGGCCACGCGGGCTTCGGGTTCCTCGGACAGAAAGGCGTCGAGAATGGCGTCCGAAATCCGGTCGCAGACCTTATCGGGGTGGCCTTCGGACACGGATTCCGAAGTGAAAATGTAGTTCTGTCGGCTCATTGGGAAGTGCTCCATTGGAATGTCCCCGCCACGCCAGGAAGCCGTTGTGACAGGTTTTTGTTATCGTGTTTTCGTTAGGCGCGCCGCGGCTTGCGGTCAATCGGGATACGTCCAAGAGGTGAAATGATCCAAAAGGTGACGATTGCAAGCAACAAAATGGCTGGCCACCCTTTAAATTTCACAAAAACTGTTAACGGCTCAGGTGCGGGCAGTTTTACATCGAGCATTCCTTGCTGACCAAAGGGAAGGTCCGCAAGGATTTCCCCGTTGGTGCCGATCAGAGCCGTGATCCCCGTATTCGCCACGCGCAACATCGGTAACCCCGTTTCGATCGCGCGAATACGGGCTTGGGCCATATGCTGTGCCGGACCTGCCCAAGTGCCGAACCATGCGTCATTTGTTGCAAGGATCAGGACATCGGGCCGTTCCCCGTTGATGACTTCCCAAGGGAAAATACCTTCGTAACAGATCAAAACCTTTGCCCGCCCGATCGCCCCGAGGTCAAAGGGGTCGGCTGTGCGACCTGCGCTGTAGCCCCCGCCTTGGGACGCGGCGAGACCATAGATGCCAAGCTGTGCGAACACCTCGCCGAAAGGAACGTATTCGCCGAAAGGCACGAGGTGTTGTTTGTCGTAGATATGCTCCACCTGCCCTGCCGTGTCGATGAAGGCAAAAGCGTTATAGAAACGTTCGCCCTCGATCCTGTTGATCCCGAAGCCAACGGGAGCGACTGCTTTTTCGGCGATTTCCGCGAGGATATGGTAAGAGAATTCAAGAACATAGGGGATCGCTGTTTCGGGCCACAATATGAGATCAGGTGTTCCCGGTGCCGCAGAATACGTGAGAAGCCGTTGATAGAACACCTCGGCCAAGAGTGGGTCCCATTTTTCCTCCTGAGGGGCGTTGGGCTGGACAAGTCGGACCGTCGGCGCGTCCGCTGGTATAACGGCCTCGTCGGGACGATAGGGAAGCGCAAGAAAAACAAACGGGACTGCAAGAACCAGAAGCCGCATCGGCTTCTCCTGCGTCATCGAAGCCATTAGGCCAATTGCAAGCAGCATCAGGATCGAAAGCCCTTCGGCCCCGAAAACCGCATAGAGCCCGCTGGCGGGTGTTTCGAGCAAGACATGCGAAAACCCGCCCCAAGGAAAGCCCGTGAAAAGATGACCGCGTCCCAGTTCTGCAAGGGAAAGACCGATGGCCCAAGCAAGATATGGCGCGTGCCCTGCGAGACGGCGCGCGAGGCCGTGGGTGATTGCCCAGAAGAGTGCAAGCCCTGATGGAAGAAGAACGAGCGCGAAGGGCGCCATCCACCCGTCACGTTCTGGCTCCACAAGGAAAGGCCAGACGATCCAATGGAGCAGCACAAAAAAATAGCCGAACCCGATCAACCAGGAGTCTTTTGCAACCTGTTTAGGTCCATGGCCAAGGGCAAAAAGGCGCGCCCAAATGAAAAGGCCTACAAAGCTCAGGGGCCAGAAACCAAGCGGCGCCTGCCCCAAGGACATCATCGCACCCAGAAAAACGAGAACAAGGCTGCGAGGGAAACCCTTCGCAGCCTTTTGCTTTGTAAATCGGCTTATGATCGCCTCAAGCCTCATGTGCTTGGTTCAAGCGGACCCTAAGGCGTTTGATACGGCGCGGGTCAGCGTCCACCACCTCGAACTCGGGACCGTCAGGATGCGGAATGACTTCGCCCCGTGCCGGCACATGTCCCGCCAACATAAAGACCAACCCCCCGAGCGTATCGACCTCTTCCTCGTCGATTTCTTCATGAGCTGTAAGATCAAAGCCGATTTCGGCCTGAAACTCGTCGAGGGGCGTGACGGCCTGAGCCATATAGACCCCCGGCTTTTCCCGCACAAAGGTCTGGGCTTCTTCGATATCGTGCTCGTCTTCGATCTCGCCTACGACCTGTTCGATCAAATCCTCGATGGTCACAAGCCCGTCGGTACCGCCGTATTCGTCGATCACCAATGCCATGTGAATCCGCTCCGCCTGCATCTTCTGCAGCAGCACACCCAAGGGCATGGATGGCGGCACATAGATCAAAGGACGAAGCATCTCTCGCAGCGAGAAATTCGGCGTATCACCGTTAAAACCGAACTTGAGCGCAAAGTCCTTGAGGTTGGCAAGTCCGATCGGAGTATCGAGCGTGCCGTCATAGACAGGAAGTCGTGTCAGGCCGCTTTCGCGGAAAACTTTGACCAATTCATCGAGCTCGATTGTCACGGGGACTGCGACGATTTCGGTCTTTGGGATCGAAACGTCTTCAACCCGCATCTTACGCAGGTTCACGAGGCCGGGAACAAAGGGAGCCCTTGCCTGAACGTCGGAACGCTCGACGGTTTGGTCCGTCTCTGTTTCTGCGGGGGAAAGAGCGCCGATGATGCGACTGAAAAAGCCCTTGTTCGCGCTCTCGTTACTGTCATCTTCTTGCGCGCTATGCGCTGCAATAGAAGGACCGTCAGGGGTGTCGGTCATTGTCTCCAAACCTATAGCCGAACTTCGGGTTCGACCTTCAATATTCCGAATATGGGTCTTTAATACCCATTTTGCCAAGTATCTCTGTTTCTATTCCCTCCATTAAAGAGGCATCGGCCTCTCGAATGTGGTCAAAACCCAACAGATGAAGGACGCCATGCACCATCAAATGGATGGCGTGATTGGTCAGGGATTTTCCTGACTCTTCAGCTTCGCGGGCGCATGTGTCATAGGAAATGGCGATATCGCCAAGCTCGATCACGCCGAAAACATCGGGTTCGGGCGTTTCAGGGAGCGCGCCTTCCACCTCGGCGCCGCGCTCCTCAGCAGGCCATGAGAGAACGTTCGTTGCTTTGTCTTTTTCGCGGAAATCAGCGTTGAGTTCCTTGATCCGAGCGTCGCCGCACCCAAGCACCGAGAGTTCGCACTCGTCCGCCTCGATCTCCAACCGCTCCAGAACCGCAAGCGCGGCTTTTTCGCAAATGGCCTCGAGTCCGAGGGTCGCCCAGCGTTCGTCGGTGATATCGAGATCGATTTGCATAAGAGCCGTGTTCGCAATCCATTCAGTTCGCCCCGCTCTATCGCGAAGCGCAGCAAACTCCCAGTGCATTTTGTGCCGAGCGCAACGCGGCGCTCGGCGGTGCTTCAGCGCAGCGCAGCTTCCGCGTCTGCCTCATAGGCTTCGATGATTGCGGCAACCAGCGGGTGACGCACAACGTCCTTGGAAGTGAAGTAGTTGAAGCTGATCTTGGGAATCCCCTTGAGAAGCCTTTCAGCATCCGCAAGCCCCGACGACACGCCACGCGGAAGGTCGATCTGGGTTCTGTCGCCCGTGATGACCATGCGCGAGCCTTCACCCAGACGGGTGAGGAACATCTTCATCTGCATCGACGTGGCGTTCTGCGCTTCGTCAAGCACCACAAAGGCATTGGAGAGGGTCCGACCACGCATAAAGGCCAACGGAGCAATCTCGATGCGCTTTTCCTCGATCAACTTGGCGGTCTGCTTGCCGGGCAAGAAGTCATTCAGCGCGTCATAGAGAGGCTGCATATAAGGGTCGACCTTGTCCTTCATATCACCGGGCAGATACCCGAGCTTTTCACCCGCTTCGACGGCAGGACGGGACAGGATGATGCGATCCACCTGCCCTGTGATGAACATCGAAACCCCGACCGCAACCGCGAGATAGGTTTTGCCTGTACCAGCGGGGCCGATACCAAAGGCTAGCTCATTCTTGAACAGGGACTGAACATAGGCTTTTTGCGCATCGGTCCGAGGCTCGATGAGCTTTTTGCGGGTTTTGATCTCGATCGGTCCGCCCTTGAAAAGCTCCATCTGATCGCCCGCTTGGGGTTCTGTGCCTGCTTCGCTCGCTCCCATCCGAAGTTCGCGGTCAACGTCTCCAAGCTCGACGCCCTTGCCACTTTCGAGCCTGCTGTAGAGTGCGTTGAGAACATCGACGGCTGCTTTGCGCGATCCGTCTTCGCCGATCACCAAAAGATGGTTTCCACGGCGCAGGATCTGTATACCCAGTCGTTCCTCTATTTTGGCAAGGTTCTTATCGTATTCACCGCAAAGGTCGATCAGAAGGAAGTTGTCCGGAAACTCGATCGCTGTCTCAGCGATCTCCGGAACGGCGACTGGCGGGGTAAGAACATTAGCTACCAAGCAAGACTCCTGAGTATGTGTGTAAGGTCATCGTGGCAATTTGTGTGCCGTATGGCAAGTAGACACATGATATTGTGACACC
This sequence comes from Marivivens sp., assembly GCA_023255435.1. Lineage (GTDB taxonomy): Bacteria > Pseudomonadota > Alphaproteobacteria > Rhodobacterales > Rhodobacteraceae > Marivivens. Next base: position 2,420 of record JALRIK010000115.1, on the reverse strand, counting down.
CTCATAACGAAGAAAGGCCGCTGGACACACCAACGGCCTTTTTTTGCTTGGGAATTAAGCAATTCTAGAGCGAGTCGGGGATGTTCGACCCTGCCTTGAACGGGCCGACAGCCGTATTGGGCGGTGCGACTCCAGAGCAAACGGGGCGACCATCGGGGGTCATCCGCTCGGAAAGATACCCTTCTACGCCATCGTCGATGATCCAATGGTCACAACCGTTGGGATCAACCCAGATGCCGGCGACAAGCTGACTGAGGTGCTTTGCGTCCTGACCGCCATCGAACCAGCGATCAGAGCCAGTGCGCGTACCACCCTCGAGCCCGCAAGCGGCAACGCTAAGCGACAGAGCACCAAGAGCAAGGAATTTTACAAGTTTCATGTCCAGCTCTCCTTAGCGCAGGCAGTAGATTTCAACACGGCGGTTCTGCTGCATCCCTGCAGCCGAACCGTTGTCAGCACGAGGCCGACGTTCGCCGAAACCTTTGACGTCAACCACGCGCGCACCGACAGACTGTGCGATCGAAGCGACGGCATTAGCGCGGTTGTTGGACAAACGCATATTGTATTCATCCGAAGCGCGGCTGTCCGTGTGTCCGTAGATCAGATAGCCGTATGCACCTGTCGAACGAAAAAAGTTCGCGAGCGTTTCGCGTCCGGCGGCGTTGATATGGTATTTATCGGTCTGGAACAGTTGATCCGAGGGCACGATGCCGCAAATCTCGGAGCGGTGGCACACCGGCGAGCCGTCACGGTTGCGATGCGGAGACATGTAGCCTTCGAAGCCGTCATCCATGACCCAATGCTCACATCCGTCAGGATCGATCCAGACCGTCGGCGTCATCTCTGTCCCGACGATGGTATTTTGTGCGCGAACAGCAGGTGCGAACGTCAGGGATAGCACCCCAGCCATTACACCAGCCATAGTCATGCGAGCGGCTTGAAACATCGCAATTTCCCCAATCAAAACTTCAGACAGACGACCGCACCACAAAATGGCGCGCCATCATGCCTAACTTAATCTTTAGGATAGCCTATTGCTGTCCTTTTGGAAGCTAAATTTCGCCTAGATTCGGGAAATTTACGCAACAAATTGCCCCCAAAGGCGGAACTGTTTCCACATATGGTGGTATACGGCAAATCTGCTGAAACTTTTAGCTCAATACGCCGCCAAGTGAATTCGGACCGCTTTCTTTGATGCGGACCTTGCAGATCGTTCCAAGGAGCTCTTCGGGTGCTTCGACATAGCAGGCGTGAAGATATTCGGTCTTGCCGATCAACTGTCCTGCCATACGCCCTTTCTTCTCGAAGAGCACATTCACCTCGCGGCCGACCATGGAGTCCTGTGTGTCGCGCTGTTGCTTGGTGATCAAGGCCTGAAGCTCTTGGAGACGCGCATCCATGAGATCATCGGGCAACTGCGGCTTTTCCGCTGCAGGCGTGCCCGGACGCGTGGAATATTTGAACGTGAAGGCCATGCCGTAGTTGACCTGTCGGATGAGGTCCATTGTGTCTTCGAAGTCCTGATCCGTCTCGCCCGGAAAGCCGACGATGAAATCACCGGACAGAACAAGATCGGGACGCGTACCGCGAATGCGGTCGATCAAACGGAAATAGTCATCGCGTGTGTGTTTGCGGTTCATCGCCTTGAGGATCTTATCGCTGCCCGATTGCACAGGAAGGTGCAGATAAGGCATCAGCTTTTCACAGGTGCCGTGCGCTTCGATCAACGCGTCGTCCATGTCGTTGGGATGCGATGTGGTAAAGCGGATGCGGTCGAGACCGTCGATCTCGGCGAGGTCCCAGATAAGCCCCGCCAAGCCTTTGTCATGCCCATGATAGGCGTTCACATTCTGGCCAAGTAGAGTAATCTCTCGCACACCTGCTTCGACCAAATCGCGCGCCTCGGCAAGGATACGATCCTTGGGGCGGCTGACTTCCGCGCCGCGGGTGTAGGGGACGACGCAAAAGGCGCAAAACTTGTCACAGCCCTCTTGCACGGTGAGGAACGCAGTGGGGCCGCGCTTGGCCTTTGCGCGGGTTTTGTTCAGGATCGCGAACTTATCTTCCTCGGGAAAATCGGTATCGAGTGCCTTGGCGCCCGACTGGATCGCCGTCTCCATATCGGGAAGACGGTGATAGGTTTGCGGCCCGACCACGAGATCGACCACAGGCGCACGGCGCATGATCTCCTGACCTTCTGCTTGCGCGACACAGCCCGCCACCCCGATCTTGAGGTTGGGATTCACATCTTTGAGCGGCTTGAGCCGACCAAGTTCAGAATAAACCTTTTCCGCAGCTTTTTCGCGGATATGGCAGGTATTGAGCAGGATCATATCCGCCTCTTCCTGCTTGTCCGTCTGAACATAGCCCTTGCTGCCCAGCGCTTCGGCCATACGCTCGGAGTCGTAAACGTTCATCTG
>JALRIK010000114.1:7634-7964 GCA_023255435.1 Marivivens sp. | reverse complement strand
TGGCTTTGACACGGCAACCGTCAATCTGACGATCCCGGTCGAGCCGACGCCTGACGGCACGGTCGAAGGCACTGCCGGCGACGATCTCATCGATCTTGCCTACACGGGTGATCCCGAGGGCGACATGATCGACAACAACGACGCGATCCTTCCGGGTGATGTCGGTGATGACGATCTTGTCTATGGCTTCGACGGGGATGACACCATCCTTGCGGGTCAAGGCGACGATGAAGTCTATGGCGGCGACGGTGACGACGTGATCGACACCACCAGCGGCGAGCTGCGTCCTGATCTCGGTTATCCGGGTCTATGGACCGCGGACACCGATCC
>JALRIK010000114.1:0-7624 GCA_023255435.1 Marivivens sp. | reverse complement strand
GACTACATCGACGCTGGCGTCGACAAGGACACCATCGACGGCGGTGACGGCAACGACACCATCATCGGCGGTGAAGGCGACGACACCATCGACGGCGGCAAGGGTGATGACCTCATCTATGGCGGTCTTGACGGGTCCTTCCCGGACTTCATCAACATCCCGAATGCGGATGGAGACCGTGTGGTCAACAACGGCCGCGACACCATCGATGCGGGTGAAGGCAACGACACCGTTTACGGCGAAGATGACGACGACACGATCTTTGGCGGTCTTGGAAACGACTTCCTCGACGGCGGGATCGATGACGACGAGATCTACGGCGGCGACGGGACGGACACCATCACTGGCGGCGAAGGCAAAGACGACCTCTTTGGTGGCTTTGGCTCGGATACTTTCCTTGGCGGCACCGGCGGCGACGTCGTGGTCGGCGGCGAAGATCCCGACGACAAGGATATCGACGTTCTCGATCTGCGTGGCTCGGCGGTGGACTTCATCACCTATGACCAGAACGATCCTGAAAAGGGCGTCGTAACCTTCCTCGACGGCTCGACGATGAACTTCTCCGAGATCGAGAACGTGATCCCCTGCTTTACGCCGGGCACCACGATCGCGACCCCGCAGGGCGAACGTCTGGTCGAAGAGCTTCGCGTCGGCGACCGTGTCATCACCCGTGACAACGGTATCCAGGAAATCGCCTGGATCGGTCAGAAAGAGCTTTCGCTCGGTCAGCTGGAACAGAGCCCGCATCTCAAGCCGGTTCTCATCAAGGCAGGCTCGCTGGGCAACGGTCTTCCTGAGCGCGATATGATCGTCTCGCCGAACCACCGTGTGCTTGTGGCCTCGGACCTCACACAGCTCTACTTCGAAGAGCGTGAAGTTCTGGCCGCTGCCAAGCACCTCGTTGGCTCGCAAGGCATCATCAACGTTGAGCAGCCCAAGACGACCTACATCCACTTCATGTTCGAACGTCACGAAGTGGTTCTGTCGAACGGGGCTTGGACTGAAAGCTTCCAGCCTGGTGACTACAGCCTCAAGGGTATCGGTAACGGATCGCGCGAAGAAATCTTCGAGCTCTTCCCCGAGCTGCGCACCCGCGAAGGCATCAAGGACTACAACTCGGCTCGCCGCGCGCTCAAGCGTCACGAAGCCAAGTTGCTCATCAACAAGTAAGAGACAAGACTTCGGGCGGTTTGACCGCCCGAGGCTCCGTCTGGTTGGTGGGGATCAGACAAAATCCCGTCCGCAAGGGGGCTTGCGGGCGGGATTTCTTATGTTCGGGGGATTGCGCGAAATGCGGCCCAGTCTTCGGGGGTATCAAGATCAAGGGTCGCGTGATCCGAAGGCAAAGTCACAAGTTCCATTCGCGCTTTGTGCGCACGGATAATCTCTGCGCCGCCGCTGTCGCCTGAAAGTGTTTCAAACGCGGCCCGCAAGCTTGTTTCAAAAAGGATCGGGTGCCCCTGAGCGCCCGTTTGATCCGCGCCGCGCAAGATAATCGTGTCGCTGCCCGGATTATAGTCGAGCATTTGCTTTAGATCGTCGCTCGTCAGCCCCACAAGGTCGGCAAGAAGAACCATGAACCAAGCCGAGGCGGGAAGGGCGCGGACCCCTGTTTTCAGGCTCTCCGACATGCCTTGATCGGCGGTCGGGACCTCGATCAGCGTAACGCCGAGATCGGCAATCGCTTTGGCGCGGGGGTGCGTGAGGGACGGCAGCGCAACAAAAACAGGCTCGCCCGTCGAAAGCGCCGCGTTCACCTGACGACGAAGTAGAGGAAGCCCATCGACCATTTCCAACAGCTTGTCCGCTCCACGCATGCGTGATGAACGACCAGCGGCAAGAATGAGAATAGGGGTCATAGGGCACCTTGGAACTTTTCCGAGCGGAACGGGTTAAGTCATAAACGAGGGACCGTAATTGTTCACCACATTCATTGAACGTTTCAAGAGATTAACGCGAAACCTCTTTATCCGTGTCCTGCTCATCGGATTGCTGAGCATTCTGGCCACTTTGGTGGCCAAGGTCGCGGGGGCGTTCATCCCCGCGACGCTGGCGCAAAAGATCGGTGCCAGTTCCGTTGACACTCTATTGAACATCCTCGCCAACTCCATGCTCGCGGTGACGACCTTTTCGCTCTCCGTCATGGTGTCGGTGCATCGGTCCGTCTCGTCGCAATGGAGTCCGCGCGCCCATCGTATGCAGCTGCGCGACAACCGCACGCAATCCGTTCTGGCGACATTCGTCGGAGCCTATATCTATGCGCTTTTGTCGATTATCCTGCGCGAAACAGGGTTCTACGGCGAGCGGGAACTTGTCGTCCTCTACGTGGTGACGCTAGCGGTTTTCGGCTTGATCGTCTGGATGATCCTCACATGGATTTTCCATCTCCAAACCTTCGGGAGCCTCGGGAACACAGCCGACCGTATCGAAGACCTAGCCCGAACTGCGCTAGAGGCCCGTGTGAAGGACCCCGCTCTTGGCGCGCATCCCCTGACACCTGATGTTCAGATTCCGCATCATGCACGCCCTCTCATGGCACCCAAAAGCGGCTTTGTGAAAAGCGTTTTTCCCCATGGTCTCGATCAGGCGATGGGCGACGGTGAAGCGGTTTATATCACCATTAGCGTCGGGGATTATGTTCAGCGGGGCGAGCCTGTGGGTTTTACCACTGCAGTTGAAGAGCGTGCGATAAAGGTTTGGAGTTACATTGATATTTCATCCGAACGTGATGCAGATCAGGACCCTGTGTTCGGGCTTCTTATGCTTGCCGAGATTGCCAGCAAAGCGCTTTCTCCGGGGATCAACGACGGTGGGACGGCGATCGACATTATGGGGCGGATGTCTGCGATCCTGATGGATCTGGACATCACCGAGACAAAGCCCGCACCCTGCACCAAGGTCTGGATGCCCGAGGTCGATCTCGCTGCGCTTTTATCAGAGCCGTTCGAGCTTATTGCTCGTGATGGAGCTGACAAGGTCGAGGTGCAGGTATTTCTTCAAAACAGGCTCAGGTCTCTGGCTGCACATCCACATCCCGCGATACGGGACACCGCCAAGAAAATTGCCCAAAGCGCCATGGAGCGCTCTGAGCAATTCATTGATTTTCCGCAAGATATCGACGCGATCAAACGCGCCGCAGCATGGATCGAGGTTGCGACCGTTACGGGATGATGCGCGTGTACTTCGTGCCTTCGAGCGACACGCCGACACGGAAGCCCGCCTGACCGAAGACAACCGCGATTACGGGCGCGCGCGATGTGGTGGTTTCTGCGCGGATCGTCTCGCCCGCGTCGACAAAGGCATATTCCACATCTGCGCCCAGCGCCCAACCGGGGCTACGGCGGAAGTCCAAAAGCGCATCCTGCGTCATAAAGAACAGAACGTGGCTGTATTGTTGTCCGCCGATCTGCAGACCCGCGCTTGCCGAACTGGAAGAGTAGTAATCAACCGACGTTCCGCCAACCTGAAGCGCGCCGCGACCATAAGAGCCGCCGATCCCGAGACCGACTTCGGTGACGAGCGGCATGACAAGCATACCCGCCGCCTGCTGTGACAGACCCTGCGTTTGCGGGTAGTTTGCATACATATAGCGGAGTGTCTCGCTCACGCGGGCATCGATCATGGAGGCACCGTTGCTCCCGATCCCGTTTGCGCAGGCACCAAGTCCTGTCAGCGCGAGTGCGCCAAGTGCGAAGTTTCTTCTGGAGAAGCTGCTCATATTTGCCTCGTTATGAATGGCGGCTTGGCCGCTCTTTATAGGATTGAACTATAGGCGGTATTTTCGCGCCTGTCATCTCCAAGATACAGGCGCGAGAGGGATCAGCGGTATAGCGCCTTTGCCGCTTGGGGCGCGAAATAGGTTAGGATGCCGTCGCAGCCCGCCCGTTTGAAGGCCAGAAGGCTTTCGAGCATGACTTTTTCACCGTCGAGCCAACCGTTTTGAACGGCGGCCTGGATCATCGCGTATTCGCCCGAAACCTGATAGGCATAGGTCGGCACGGCGAAGGTGTCTTTGACGCGGCGACAAATGTCGAGATAGGGCATCCCGGGTTTCACCATGACCATATCCGCGCCTTCCATCAGGTCGCGTTCGACCAGTCGCAGCGCCTCGTCGGAATTGGCGGGGTCCATCTGATAGGTCTTCTTGTCGCCCTTCAATGCGCCGCTTGCGCCCACCGCATCGCGGAACGGTCCATAAAAGGCCGAAGCATATTTCGCGGTATAAGACAGGATCGCAACCTTTTGATGTCCTTCACTTTCCAATGCCGAACGGATGGCGCCGATCCGGCCGTCCATCATGTCGGATGGGCCCAGAATATCGGCCCCTGCTTCCGCTTGGGCCAGAGCCATTTTGACCAAGGCTTCAACGGTTTCGTCGTTCAGGATTTCACCGTCCTGCACATAGCCGTCATGGCCGTTGATATTATAGGGATCGAGCGCGATGTCGGTCATGATCGCAATCTCGGGGACTGCATCCTTGATTGCGCGAATGGCCGTATTGGTAAGATTGTTCGGGTTCCATGCCTCGGCGCAATCTTCGGTGCGATGCTCCATCGAGGTATAGGGAAATAGACAGATTGCCGGAATTCCGAGGTCATAGGCCTCTTGCGCGGCTTTGACGACGCGGTCGACGGTTTTGCGTGTGACACCTGGCATCGAAGGAATAGCGGTCTCGTCATCCTTGCCTGCCATAAGAAAGACCGGCCAGATGAAATCATCGGGCGTGAGCGTGTTTTCACGCGTCAAGGCTCTCAGAGCGGGGGATTTGCGCAAACGGCGCAAGCGGGTCATCGGATAGGGCGCAACGGTCGGTTTCATCTCAATGCCTTTCATGTCACAGCCCCGAGGTGCCATGTATTTTCCCTCACGACAAGTCTGGGCTTTGTTCAAGCGAGCCGTTAGGGTCCGCTTCAACTCTAAAGACGTAGCTTAACGCATATGACGCTGTTCGACACGATTTTCGAAGTAATAGACCTGCGCTCCTTTTCCAATCTTTGGTATTGGATCGGGCTTGCGGTGATTTGGTCTTCGGCGAGCTACTTCGTGCTTGGCGTGCCGAACGATATGGTGATGCGCGCGCGCCGCGAGGGTGGGCAGGCGCTCGAGGATCTCGAGATCCTTTTGATGATCAACGCGCGGCGGCTTTTGGCCATCTCGCGGGGTGTCGGGCTTGTGGGCCTTGGCGTTTTTTCCTTTGTCGTTACTTCGCTTCTCGTGCTTGCCGCTTGGTATCGCATCGAATTTGCCCAAGCGGTTCTGTTTCTTGTGGGGCCGAGCGCCTTTGTCGCGGCGCTGCGTCTTTCGCTTGCAACGATCATCGTCGAGCAAATCCCGCGGGACGAACAGCTCTTTTCGCTGCTTCGTCGTCATCGCTTTGTGGTCCAGATCGTCGGGCTTGCGACGATCTTTGTGACCGCGATGTTCGGGATGTATCAGAACCTTTTGGTGCCGCACGGATTTTGACCCGAACGGAGCCATTGACAAAACCCATTGTCGGGGTAGGTGAGTGCCATGCAATCCATGAACCATATCACCGTCAGCGGCGCCCCCGAAGGGTTTGACGCCCGTCTCATTCTCAACGAAGTCGCCAAATCGGGCGGGCCTGTGCTCCATATCGCGCGGGACGACAAGCGTATGGCGGCGATGCAGGCGGCGCTCGAATATTTCGATCCCTCGATGCCCGTTGTGGTGTTTCCTGCATGGGATTGCTTGCCCTATGACCGCGTCTCTCCCAATGCCGATATTTCTGCGGCGCGGATGGCGACTTTGGCGGGGCTTGCGCATGGGATGCCCGAAAAGTTCGTCCTTCTGACCACGCTGAACGCAGCGACGCAGAAAATCCCCGCGCGCTCGGTTCTGCGCGAGGCGGCCTTTACCGCCCACGTAGGGAGCCGCATCGACGAAGAGGGGCTACGCCGTTTTCTCGTGCGTATGGGGTTTACCCAAAGCCCGACCGTGATGGAGCCGGGGGATTACGCGATCCGCGGCGGTATTATTGACATCTATTCGCCGGGAGAAGCGGGGCCCGTTCGGCTTGATCTGTTCGGTGATACGCTCGACGCCGCGCGCCGTTTTGATCCCGCCACGCAGCGCACCACAGAAAAGCTCTCGGTTGTCGAACTTGCGCCCGTCTCCGAAGTGATCCTCGACGATGCCGCCATAACGCGGTTCCGTCAGAACTACCGCATCGAATTTGGGGCCGCAGGCACCGATGATCCTCTTTACGAGGCCGTTTCTGCTGGGCGCAAACACGCAGGGATCGAACACTGGCTTGGGTTCTTCCATGACGAGCTTGAAACCTTGTTCGACTATTTGCCCAAAGCAACGATCACGCTCGATGATCAAATGGCGGCAAGCCGCGATGCCCGCTGGACGTCGATCACCGACCAATATGAAACGCGTATGTTCGCACTCAAGCAAAAGAGCCGTGTGGACAGCGTTTACAAACCCGCGCCGCCCGAAACGCTCTATCTTGATGATGTGGCATGGGACGCCAAAGTGGGTGCCCGCCGTGTTCTCCAATTCACCGCTCTGCCGCAATCTTTGGGGCCGGGCGTCATCGATGCGGGCGGTCGTATCGGTCGCGATTTCGCCCCCGAACGCCAGCAAGAAAGCATCAGCCTCTTCGGCTCCCTAACCGCCCACATCAAGACCAAGCTGGACAAGGGGCCCGTCGTCATCGCCTCCTATTCCGAAGGCGCGCGTGAACGCCTCATGGGACTTCTCGAGGATGAAGGCATAGGCGAGACGATCGAGGTCACAGATCATTCTCGCGTCGGAAAATCGGGTGTCCATCTGACCGTCTGGCCGCTTGACCACGGGTTCGAAACCAAAGAGCTCACCGTCATTTCAGAGCAGGACGTCCTTGGCGACCGTCTGATCCGCCAGACCCGCAAAAAGCGCCGCGCCGAGAATTTCCTCACCGAAACCCAGAGCCTCTCTCCGGGGGATCTCGTGGTCCACGTCGATCACGGTGTCGGCCGCTTCCGCGGGCTCGAGGTCGTCACGGCGGCAGGCGCGGCACATGAATGCATTGCTCTGGAATACGCTGAAAACGCCAAGCTGTATCTGCCTGTCGAGAATATCGAACTTCTCTCGCGTTTTGGTCACGAAGAGGGGCTTCTCGACCGTCTGGGCGGCGGTGCGTGGCAGGCGAAAAAGGCACGGCTCAAAGAACGCATCCGTCAGATGGCCGAACGGCTTATCCGTGTCGCGGCCGAGCGTCACCTGCGCAAAGCACCCGTGCTCACTCCGCCCGACGGGATGTGGGACCAATTCCTTGCCCGCTTCCCCTATGCCGAAACCGATGATCAGCTTCAGGCCATCGCGGATGTGCTCGACGATCTGGACAGCGGCGCGCCGATGGATCGTCTCATTTGCGGCGATGTCGGCTTCGGCAAGACCGAGGTTGCGATCCGCGCCGCCTTTGTCGCCGCCATGTCTGGGGTTCAGGTTGCGCTGATCGCGCCGACCACGCTCCTTGCCCGCCAGCATTACAAGAGCTTTGCAGAGCGGTTCCGCGGCTTCCCGATCAATGTCGCACCGCTCTCGCGTTTTGTCTCGACGAACGACGCGAACCGCACCCGTGAAGGCATGACGAACGGGCAGGTGGATATCGTCATCG
>JALRIK010000113.1 GCA_023255435.1 Marivivens sp. | reverse complement strand
CAAATGAGGCTGCTCAGTGATACCCGTCGTTGCAGTGCCGCTAGAGGTGACGCCGCTGGTCGCGGACTGAAGCACATAGGCAATTGAGGTTGCATCGGTGTAGGCAAGTTCTGCGATATTGCCGATAGAGGTATAGTTCAAGTCATCGGCCACCAGCGTGTAGCTTTAGGTCCAAGAACAAGTCTCACCTGCCTCAAGCGTGGCATTGCCCGCGGTCCCACCCGTGCAGGCGTTTGCGGTCAAGGTGCCAGTCCGTGCGACGCTGGTCGAAGAGGTCGAGACAAACAGCTTGTCAGAGATTGCATAGGTCAGCGCATCAACCGTCCCGATATTTCGAGCCGTGATCGTGTAGGTCAGGCTGTCACCGACTGCTGCACCGTTATCAAGATCCGTTGTTGCAGGAAGGGTCTTGGACAGCGTGATAAGCGGAACCGTTTGGGCCGATGCCGAGACGATCAGCTCGTTGGTGGTGGCGTCTTGTAAAATCCAGTTGCCGTTGCTTACGATCCACGCAGCGACATCGTATGTCCCAAGAGGAACGACCCCGACATCAATAGACCATGCGACCTGACCTACGGAGACTGCTGGTGTGAAGTTTGAGGTTCCGAGAGTATAAACTTTATTGTTAAAGACAATCACAAGGTCTTCGCCAGACTTCAGTGTAGCAGAACCAGTGAGTGTCACACTGGTTAACGTGGAACCGGAGCCGTTGAGTTGGTAACTTGCTGATACTGGGTTTGCTACGTAATTCGATATGACATAATATTTGCTGTCGACCGTGATCGGACCAGAGGGCGAGTTGACTTTTGCAAGTGCAAGATAGTTGTTCAAATCAGTAAGGACGCCGGAGCTATCACCAGAGACGTCTTCGCCTGCATCAAGTTGTCCATTCTTTGGGGAAATTTCAGAAGTATTTACAGGCGTAAGACTCGCCGCCGTGTGGCCATTCATTATGACCACGATGTTCAAGCTGCTGAACCCTGAAGTCGGCGAAACTGTTCGGGTGGTGCCGTCGGAATGTGTGTAGCTCAATGTACCCGAAGCAGTCGGGTTGAAGTTGAAGGCAACAGTTTTGCCACCCTCTTTGTATTTACCGTCAAGACAGCCATCGATTTCAGTCACGTAACCGCCCGCACGGATACGCAGACGACCTGGAACGTCGTTACCTCCCACACATGTGGTTGGGTCGGCCGTGTTGGCACTATCGTCTTCGTAAACATTCGTGCCCGAGACCTGGCTAAAGAAGCTGGTCGCGAGGCCCAAACTAGCAAAGGTTTTAACGTTCTGAGCACCAATCGTGTTGTTGCCGTCGTCGTCCCCAAAGAGACCGTCGGCAAATGGAACAATGAGCTCTTCGGCATGCGATGCAATCGGCGTGACTGCGATCAGCGCGCAAGCGGCAAGTCGGCGCAAAAATTTCATGGATGACCCTAGGTTACAAATTATCGCAAATTGCGAACACTAGGAACGGAGCGTTGGTGAGGAACACCTCACGCTTCAAATCTTCTGAAGGCTAACAAATTAGCACTTTCGTATATTTCTATAAAGAGATCGTTGCGCGGCTCAAGATGTGGTGACGAATTTGGCCAAAAACCCCAAATGCAATGCACATTTTGTTCCTTTGGCCGTCACTCCAAAGATCATGATCAAGATTTGGGATGGACAAAGGTCCTGACAGCCCCGCTCTGCTCACTGGGCTTCCGCTGTATTCATTAAACCAATTAGCGAGATCACATGCTCGCCTCAGAGCGAAGATGGAACGCCTAAGCCAGCGCGGTCGCAAAGCCTATTCGGCCGCTATGCTACCCCGCACAGCCAAAATCTCACCCGTGTTTTCTTCGATCCAATCGGCAAGGACGCGCACGTGTTGGGCCACGTTTTCGCCCATGGGTGTAAGGCTGTATTCCACATGGGGCGGCACGACTTTAAAATCTTCCCGAAGGACAAAACCATCCGCCTCAAGCGTCTGGAGCGTTTGTGTCAGCATTCTGTCACTGACACCACCGATCAGCCGCTTGAGCGCCGTAAAGCGGATCGTTTGCCCTTGAAGTGCGATGAGCGTCAACACCGCCCAGCGCCCCGTCACATGCTTCAAGATATCCCGCGAAGGACAATCATGGGCCTGCAGGTTTCCAACAAGTTTACCTGAACGGACGGCATCGCTGAGCTTCGGCATGTAGGTCCCTTGAAAAAACTTTAAACTAACAAAAATGTATGTTCTTACTTTTCGTAAGTAAAGGTCCTAAGTCTGCTTCACAACAAAACAAGGAGAGACTGAATGACACTCGCAATCACCGGAGCCACAGGCCAGCTTGGCCGACTTGTTATCGAGGCCCTCAAAACAAAAGGCGTATCGGAAGAGATCATCGCCCTTGCCCGCAGCACCGACAAAGCCGCCGATTTGAGCGTGACCGCACGCAGATTTGACTATGACGCCGAAGAAACGCTCGCCCCTGCCCTCGCAGGTGTCGACACGCTGCTCCTTATCTCGGGGAGCGACATCGGTCGCCGCGTCGCACAGCATGGCGCTGTCATCGAAGCCGCCAAATCGGCTGGCGTGCAGCATATCGTTTACACGAGCCTTCTGAACGCGCCCACGAGCACACTCGGACTTGCCGCCGAGCATGTTGCAACAGAAGAGCTCTTGGCGGCATCGGGGATTGATTACACTCTGCTGCGCAACGGTTGGTATACAGAGAACTACACGATGGGTCTTGGTGCTGCCGTCGCGCATAACGCTTTGATCGGAGCCGCAAAGGACGGCAAAATTTCCTCGGCAGCGCGCAAGGACTATGCCGAAGCTGCCGCCGCCGTTCTTGTCGATCCGGCACTATGGGGCAAAACCTATGAGCTTTCGGGGGACGAAAGCTATACGCTCTCGGATCTTGCCGCGACGCTTTCCAAGACAGTTGGCAAGGACATCCCCTATGTCGACATGCCAGAGGCTGATTATGCCGCGGCGCTGACGGGCGCGGGTCTTCCGGCCGAACTTGCAGCCTTCCTCGCCCATTGCGATGTCGAGGCCTCCAAGGGTGCGCTTTTCGCGACAGGTAACGAGCTTTCCACGCTTATCGGTCGCCCGACCACTCCTCTTGCAGAGGTCGTTGCGGCAACAGTTAGCTAAACCAAAGTGGCTGGAGGGCCCTGAAATTCAAAGGGCCCTTCTGTCAACGACGTATCGCGAGTGTGCTTGTGAGCATTCGCCCTTGGGTGTAACCTTGGCTACATTCCAATAGCCTATGAGCAAAGGATATTCCCGTGACGCTCTTCAATGGTCTATCCGCATTCCCCCTCACCCCAACGGACGAAAGCGGACGGCTCCTTCTCGAGCCTTTGCACAGTGCTCTCGAAGGGATCGTTACCGCCAAAGTCGACTCGATTGGGCTCTTGGGGAGCACCGGAGGCTATGCCTATCTGACCGAGCAAGAACGAAAGCGCGTGTTGAAGGTCGCTGTGGACTGTGTCGCGGGGCGACTGCCCCTTATCGTAGGGGTCGGCGCACTCACAACCCAAGCTACCTTGGATCTCGCCAAGGATGCGATGGAAACGGGCGCGGACGGCCTGCTCCTTGCGCCGATGTCTTACCAGCCTTTGACCCAAGAAGAGGTCTTTCAACATTTCAAAGCGGTGTCCGAGGTTGGATTACCTCTTTGTATCTACAACAATCCCGGCACCACCAAATTCAGCTTTTCGCATGAGCTTATCGCGCGGATCTCCGAATTGCCAAACGTTGCCGCGGTTAAGATGCCGCTGCCGATGGACGGCGATTTTGGAGGAGAGCTGACGAAGCTAAGATCGATGGTGCCGAACCATTTTACAATCGGCTATAGTGGGGATTGGGGCGCGAAAGAGGCCCTCCTCTCTGGTGCGGACAGCTGGTTCAGCGTGATCGCGGGGCTCTTGCCCGTGCAGGCGCTCGCCCTTGCCCGTGCGGCCCAATCGAGGAACCCGCCAGAAGCCGAGCGTATCGACCGCGTTTTCTCGCCCATGTGGTCGCTTTTCAAGGAATTCGGAAGCTATCGCGTCATGTTCGCGATTGCCGATTGCCTTGGTCTTGGGACTTTCTCCCCGCCACGCCCGATCCTACCCTTGGCCCCACAAAACTACGAGCGCGTCCAAGAAGCACTCCTGCCGATTTTGAAGTTGACGCCTTAGCCGCGAAAAGTGCCCCGTGGGGATCACTTCGCCCCGTATTGAATGTCCATAGGTTCCAAGTCACCTGTGTAATGAACCAATAATTTTCGGGTTATCGGTGTTGAAAGTTTGATGTCGAAATGAAAACGGCCTTCGTGGACGTATTCCCGCGCTTCGGAGATCGGCAGCAACCATTTCGGCAACGGCAATGGGCCGAGACGGCCAGAAAGGATCGGGTAATGCAGCTCGTTACCTTGCACGTTCAGACCGAGAAGGAAATGAAAGGGCCCAAAGCTTTCAGTAACGCCTTCGGGCGTCTCGGAAAGTAGTGAGCTGAACCGCCTCCCGCCGAAGTTGCGGTGCCAAGTTTCGCCGCCTTGGGTCAGCTCTTTGGTGACCTCGACCTCGGTCCCATCGGCGGACTGGGGAAAGCCGAAAATCAGCCCCAAGGCTCGTGCCAAGAGGCTATCGCCGCGCCGCACGTTGGCGCGACCCTTCCAACGACTGATATCTGCAGTCTTGTGCGTCGCCTGAATAGCCTCGGGCAGTTTTTCAAAGTCTTCTTTGAGGACATCAGAGAGGAGTGGCACTAAAGGTTCGTTCACCCGCTCAGTTCGAACCTTGAGGTCGGACATCGCAGCTTCGGCTTCGTCCAGAGTGATCGCTTCCAACGCGGGACCAGCGCCGAAAGGGAGACCTTCCCGTCGCAATAGCGCACGCACGGCGATTGCAGGTATAAAAGGACCCTCCCCATCCTCTGCCAGAAGTCGCCAGAACCGACGCTCTTCCCCGACGACCACCATGACAGACATGCCGCCTCGTCCACTGCCAAAGGGCGAGAGTAGATCGGCGGCAAACTTGAACCCGTGGAGAACAGGTCGATTGATCGGGATCGGAACGATCCGCCGCAGAAGCGCAAACGCCCAGAGCCCATAGCGCATAACCCCAAGCTCGAGACCCGCGCGGAAATGAACACTCTCCGCTTTGAAATGCGCAGGGAAAAGCGTCAGATCGGGAACCGAAATCTGCCAGCCCTGCCGCGTGATCCCGTCCAAAAGCTCATAGGTCTTGGGACCCGACCAACCATTTACACGGGTCCATGCGCCACCGCGCCAGACCTTCATCGGACGACCTGCTTGCGAGAGGATCGACGCCATGACCGAAAGTCCACGCGGACTTCGGTTGCCCGGAAGGATCGCGCTATCGATGACGCGTGGAATATCGCCGCCTGCAAGCGCGCGGACGGCCGCACTTGAAAGCGCAGGCACCGAAGATAGGCCCGATATCGCGCAAAGACCCTTCTCTTTGGCAAAGTCATCCAGTTGCGAAATGCTGACGCAGAATTCGGCATTGTCCGAAAGGTCGAGATAGTGCGCCCCAGCCTCCAAAGCCGATTTCGCCAGACGATAAGGATCAGAGCCATAGGCGTGAAACGGTCCGGCAGCATCGACCAAGACATCATAGGCCCCTAGCCCGCTCAGATCGCCGTTTCGATCAAAACGGAGCGCATGACACCCGAGCCTCTGGGCCAGTGTCTCTGCCGATCGAAGGTTTCGACCCGCGATATTCACCTCGTGACCATCACGCACCAAGAGCTCGGCAAGGCGTGAGCCGAAAACCCCTGCACCGCCGACGATCAGCACCTTCATTGAAGCAGTCTTTTCTGAAAGAGCAGATCTGGCAGCGCACACATATCCGCTTTGCCAAATAGCCGATAACGATTGCGCGCCACAGACCGATAGAGCCAATCGCGGACCGGTCTTGGGAAAACACGGAAAAGCACGGTAAAACGTGCCCACCCTCCCATCCGCTGACCTGCTTGGATAACCGCCTCCAGATCGACAAAGGCGCGCCCCTCGTCAAGAAAGAGCCAACTCACAGGATCGCTCGGATCAAGCCCATAATGTCGAGCAAGTGCCGCGCCCAAAGGAGATTGGATCGGGCAGATCCGCACCTCGCCGCTTTTGTCCAAACGATGCAAAAGACGGGCGCTCCAGCTGCAGAACGCGCACTCGGCGTCCATCACAGCGACAGGCGAATAATCGTCAAAAGACGGGACAGTCGGATCATCACGAAATGAAAAGGCTTTGTACATAATATAGGCACTATCAGCGATGGCCGGATTTTGCACAATGCCAAAGAGAAGCTACGCAGGAGGCCTTGGCCTGCGGTCCCAAAGAGGTTTCGCTTCCAAGTAAAGAACCTCACCAAAGCGCAGGATCATCGAATGCCGCCACACATCGCGACGGCCCTTTTATGGGGGCTAGAGGGACATCTGTTAACGACTGGGCGATCCATCCTTCTGGCATACTGAGAGGCTGAGGAGCGGGCAAATCTACCTCGGACACTGGCAGGAAGCCAACGCGGCCATAATAAGCAGGATCGCCATAAGTCACCACGATATCCACGCCCTCTTTACGCAGAAGATCAAGGCCATGAGAGATGAGCCGCTGCCCGACGCCTTTGCCTTGGTGCGCGGTTGCGACCGCTACAGGCGACAACATGAAGACGCAACGCGAGTCATTGGGAAAGCTGAGACGCGTGAAAAAGATCGTGCCCAGAAGCTCACCCCTGTCCCAAGCCGATACACCGCGAAGATCCTCTGCAGGGGTTTCGCGGATCAACCGAGTGGCAAGCGCACCAATCAGCGCCCCCTCGTCGTTACCTTCGGATGCGGAAAATGTTGCTTTGAAATGCTCTGTGATCGCCGCAGCATGTGCCAGAGTTTGCGTCGAGAATTCCATTAAGCGCCTCCTTGATACTCAAACGAATTATGCCTCAAAAGATTATAACAAGTGCGGCGCCGACTGGAGCGTAGCATCGGTCATCACGATGGTTGCAGCCGCGCCGAACATTTAAGTGTCAAGCGGCGCACCTATGCGACAAACCGAAAGAGAGCCCAGCTCTCGGACAAGCACGCTTTTTCAATTCGCGACAGGAAGACGTTTTGCCTCGGCCAAGAGAGCCGAAAGAACAGGCGTGCGTGGGTCGCTATGGGGCAAGATCAAACCGACCTTCTGGAGGCGCGATTGGCCATCAATTTCGACCAGCGAAAGATCCTTATCCGCAGATAGAAAGCTCGCGACATCTTTCGGCAGGACGGTCATGCAATGCCCCGACGCCACACTTGAGACCAAAGCGATGATGGAATTGGACTCGATCGATGTCTTAGGCGTCACGCCGTTCTGAGCGAAAAGCTGGTTTATGATCCTGCGGTTCTGCATATCGGGCGTCAAAAGTGCGAGGTTCTGGCCTTCCAGTTCGGACCAATTGATCTTGGCCTTCGCCGCGAATGGGGACCGACGCGCGCACACCAGAATATATTTCTCTTGATATAACTCCGCAGTATCCACACGCCCAAGCGGCTCGTTTTCAAGATAGGAGATCCCTGCGTCCGCCTCGAAATCTTCGAGCATCTGGAGGATTTCGCGTGAATTGCGAGACAAAATGGTGAACCTGACATTCGGATGACGCTGGGCAAAGGACGAGCAAAGCCGCCCCGCCCAGGTTTGCGCGGTCGGGATCACGGCCAATCGCACCTCTCCCGACAGGCCCTGCTGGCTGAGCTTCATGCGATCGCGCAATTGGCGTGCATCATCGACAATACGCTTGGCCCATATCAGGGCGGTTTGTCCCTCGGGCGTCAACCCGCCGAAACGCGAGCCGCGATGGACGAGCTGCACACCGAGTTGCGCTTCAAGTTGCTTGATCCCAGCCGAGAGGGTTGGTTGTGCAATATTCAACCGCTCGGCCGCGCGACCGAAATGGCCTTCTTTGGCAAGAGCGATGAACATTTCCAGCTTGTCGATCACGATAGCAAATCCCGATTGAAAACAGTCGTATCAATCCGTCAAATTCACCCAAAAG
>JALRIK010000112.1 GCA_023255435.1 Marivivens sp. | reverse complement strand
CGATGTCTATGTCACCTGCGAGACCTGCAAGGGCGCGCGCTACAACCGCGAAACGCTCGAAATCAAGTTCAAGGGCAAGAGCATTGCGGATGTTCTTGATATGACGGTCGAGGACGCGCAAGAGTTCTTCAAGGCGGTTCCGAGCATCCGCGAAAAGATGGATGCGCTGGTCCGTGTGGGGCTCGGCTATATCAAAGGGGGTCAGCAGGCGACGACCCTTTCGGGTGGCGAGGCGCAGCGCGTCAAGCTCTCCAAAGAA
This sequence comes from Marivivens sp., assembly GCA_023255435.1. Classification (GTDB taxonomy): domain Bacteria; phylum Pseudomonadota; class Alphaproteobacteria; order Rhodobacterales; family Rhodobacteraceae; genus Marivivens. Next base: position 7,787 of record JALRIK010000112.1, on the reverse strand, counting down.
TTGGCCAAGAGGTCCACAGGTCGGACTTTGTACATTCTGGACGAGCCAACAACGGGTTTACACTTCGAAGATGTTCGAAAACTGCTAGAAGTGCTGCACGAGCTTGTGGATCAAGGTAACACTGTCGTGGTGATCGAGCACAATCTCGACGTGGTGAAAACCGCTGACTGGATCATCGATATTGGCCCCGAAGGCGGGGATGGCGGCGGACGGGTTGTCGCAACCGGCACGCCCGAGGATGTCGCCAAGGTCGAGGAAAGCCATACGGGGCGCTACCTTGGCCCGATGCTCAAGTCCAAGATCGCCGCAGAATAAGAAAAGGCGCCCGATGGGGCGCCTTTTGCTTTATTTCTTCATCGGACAAGTGCTGATCCCAAAGATCGTATAGAGCGGGCAGCTTCCGATGAGGCCCGTGACCAAGGGAATGATCCCGAGAAGATAGAGCCAGCTATAGGCGCCATCCCCGTTCATGAAATACCCAAGGATCAAAGCCGCGCCGACGACGACTCGGATGATGCGGTCAAGCTTGCCTTCGTTTGTCTTAAACATCTGATTTAGCCCCAATTCTGTTGAATTTCATACGGGATACTAGATCGTCCAACACATCCCGTAATTGACTTATATCACATTTAGGCGTTGCGGCTAAGTTTCTCGAAACGGGGGAGCATCGCCGAGAAGTCCTTGCCGCGTCCGTCCTCCTCCTCGACGAAGCGGCGGTAAAGCTCGAGCGCGCGCTCCCCCATCGGGGTATCGGCGTCCACCGCTTCGGCGGCCATCTGCGACAGACCTAGATCCTTGAGCATCAGCTCCGAGGCAAAACCGGGCAGATAACCGTTGTCGGCAGGCGACTTGGGGCCAACCCCCGGGGCGGGGCAATAGGCGTTCATCGTCCAGCTATACCCCGAGGAGGTCGAGACCACATCGAACATCGCCTGACGATCAAGGCCGAGCTTATCGGCCAAGGCAAAGGCTTCGCAGGTGGCGATCATCGTGACGCCGAGGATCATGTTGTTGCAGATCTTTGCCGCCTGACCATTTCCCGAAGCACCGCAGTGCACGGCCTTTTGTCCCATAACGTCGAAAAGCGGTTCGACCTTGGCAAAGGCCTCGTCAGTGCCGCCGACCATAAAGGTGAGCGTGCCAGCGGACGCCCCGCCGATCCCGCCGGACACAGGCGCGTCCAAAGCCAGAAGCCCCGCGTCGGCCGCCTCTGCCGCCACAGCGCGGGCGCTCTCTACATCCACGGTCGAGCAATCGCAGAGCACGGCGCCCTTTTCCATCACAGGGATCACCTCTGCCGCCACTGCGCGCAGGATCGCCCCGTTGGGGAGCATGGTGATCACCACATCGGCCCCCGTGGCGGCCTCGGCGCCTGTTGCAGCCATGGTGACGCCTTGGGGCCGTGCGACGAGGTCGAAGCCTACGACCTCATGGCCAGCTTTCACAAGGTTGAGCGCCATCGGGCCGCCCATATTTCCAAGTCCGATAAATGCGATCTTCATGGCTTAGAACTCCAATTTTGGGTTGTCTTGCGGCGCGTAGAAGGCAGCGACTTCCGCGTCGCTCACATCGCGCCAGCTTGTATGTTTCCACTGTGGATTGCGGTCTTTGTCGATGATTTGGGCACGCACACCTTCGACGATGTCTGCGGTTGTGACCGAGCGGGTGGTAAAGCGATGCTCCATCTCAAGCGCAAAGCGGATGTTCGGCTCGGTCCGCACACGGCGGATCAGCTCGAAGGTGCAACGCATGGAGAGCGGTGAATTCTTGGCAAAGGCAGCGCGGGCGCGGGCAAGGGCGTCCGAGGTCGATGCCTCAACGGCCTCGGCCACGTCGGCAAAAGTATCGCCCCCGAAAGCCGCGTCGACGTCGCCTTGGAGCGTAGCGAGGGGCGCGGACGGCTGGGCGCTCGCCATGGCGGGAACGAGTGAGGCTTCACCCGTCGTGCAAAGCACATCGATCAATTCGGGCCATTTCTCGCGCGGAACGAAGTGGTCCGCAAAGCCGCAATAGATCGCATCGCCCGCAGTCATACGTTCCCCCGTGATCCCAAGGTATTCCCCCAAGAAACCGGGTGCCTCGGCCAAAAGAAAGCTCCCGCCTACGTCGGGCACAAGGCCGATGCCGCATTCGGGCATGGCGATCTGGGTCTTCTCTTCGACCACGCGGTGCGAGCCGTGGCAGCCGATCCCGACACCGCCGCCCATAACAAAGCCCTGCATCAGGCTTACGATCGGCTTGGGGTATTCTGCCAGCTTGGCGTTCATACGGTATTCTTCGCTCCAGAATTCCGCTGTTTCGGTGACGCGACCTTCTTTGGCCGAGCGGTAGACGGCACCGATATCGCCCCCTGCGCAAAAAGCACGGTCGCCTTCGGCATCCATCACAATCAGAGCGACATCGGCGTCATCACGCCAAGCATCAAGCGCGGTCTCGATCTCGCGGCACATCTCGTGGCTGAGGGCATTGAGCGCCTCAGAACGGGTAAGGGTGATACGACCTGCACGGCCTTCTTTGCGGATGTGAATCTCGGTCATTCTGCCACCATCTGACGCGCTACGATGTGGCGCATGATTTCGTTTGTTCCTTCAAGGATTTGATGCACTCGTAGATCGCGGACGATCTTCTCGATGCCATAGTCCTCGAGATAGCCATAGCCCCCGTGAAGCTGGAGACAGCCGTCCGCCACACGGCTTGCCGCTTCGGTCGCAAAGGCCTTGGCCATGGCACAGAACTTGGTGGCGTCAGGCGCGCCTTGGTCGAGCTTCCACGCGGCTTGACGCAGGAAAGTGCGCGCGGCCTGAAGTTCGATCTCCATATCGGCAAGCTTGAATTGCAGCGCTTGGAACTCGGTCAAGGCGCTCCCAAAGGCGCGGCGCTCTTTCATATAGGCGAGCGTCTTGTCCAATGCGGATTGCGCGGCACCGATGGAACAGGCGGTGATGTTGATCCGTCCACCGTCCAGCCCCGCCATGGCATAGCGAAATCCCTTGCCTTCCTCGCCAAGAAGATTGCCGAGTGGCGCTTTGGCGGCGTCAAGTTGAACCTGACGGGTGGGCTGGGCCTTCCATCCCATCTTCTTTTCGAGCCCGCCAAAACTGAGACCCTCGGCACCCTTTTCGACGATCACGGCAGAGATACCCTTTGGGCCAGCCTCACCGGTGCGGCACAAGACGATATAGGCGTCCGAGTATCCGCCGCCCGAAATAAAGGTCTTGGTTCCAGTTAGCGCATACCCTTCTGGGCCACGCTCGGCGCGGGTTTTAAGTGCCGCTGCATCCGATCCGCAGGACGGCTCGGTCAAGCAATAGGACACCACAGTTTCCATGCTCGCCACTTTGGGCAGGAACCGCGCCTTGAGATCGTCCGAGCCATAAAGCTCGATCATCTTTGCGCCCATGTTGTGAATGCTGAGGAAGGCTGCCACCGAAGGACAGGCCATGGCCAGCCCCTCGAACACGAGCGCCGCATCGAGCCGCGACAGCCCCGTGCCGCCATGGTCTTCGGCGACGTAAAGGGCACCAAAGCCAAGCTCTGCCGCTTTGGTCCATAGGTCACGCGGAATGGTGCCCATCGTCTCCCACTCGGCGGCATAGGGGGCGATATTGTCTTGTCCGAAGGCATAGGCCAGATCAAAGATCGCCTGTTGCTCTTCGCTGAGATCGAAATCCATGGCTCTCCTCCCAAAAATCCACGGGTTGCGGGTAAGGTCACAGGCATAGCCTGAAATAGCAAGGGCAGCCGAAGCTGCCCCGCATAAGTCAAATTGCCTCAGGTAACAGCAGCTTAGTCCATTGGCTTGAAGTTCAGCGCAGCACCATCCTTGATGCCCGAGAACCAACGTGCGGTAACGGTCTTGGTCTTGGTGTAGAAGCGGAACGCATCGGGGCCGTATTGGTTGAGATCGCCGAAAGCCGACTTTTTCCAACCGCCGAAGGTGTAATAGGACAGCGGAACAGGGATCGGGAAGTTGATGCCGACCATGCCGACGTTGACGCGGCTAGCAAAGTCGCGTGCGGTATCACCATCGGCGGTGAAGATCGCGGTGCCGTTGCCGTATTCGTTGTCGATCACAAGGTTGAGCGCGTCTTCATAGGTTTCGGCGCGAACAGTCGACAGAACGGGGCCGAAGATCTCTTGCTTATAGATCTCCATATCGGGGGTCACGTTGTCGAAAAGGGTCGGGCCGACGAAAAAGCCGTTCTCATATCCCTGAAGCTTGAAGTTACGACCGTCAGTGACAAGGGTTGCGCCTTGCTCAACGCCCTTGTCGATAAGACCAAGAACTCGGTCCATTGCCTGCTTGGTGATCAGCGGACCGTAGTCCACGTCGTCGCCAGCGGTATAAGGCCCGACTTTGAGCTTTTCGATGCGGGGCACGAGAGCCGCAATGAGGCGATCGGCGGTTTCCTGACCGACGGGAACGGCAACCGAGATCGCCATGCAGCGTTCGCCAGCCGCGCCATAGCCCGCGCCGATAAGCGCATCCGCGGCCTTTTCCATGTCCGCGTCAGGCATGATCAACATGTGGTTCTTGGCGCCGCCGAAACACTGTGCGCGCTTGCCGTTGGTGGCGGCGCGGCCATAGATGTATTGGGCGATCGGGGTCGAGCCGACAAAGCCAACGGCCTGAATGGTTTCATTATCGAGGATCGCATCCACGGCTTCTTTGTCGCCGTGAACAACTTGAAGAACGCCTTTGGGAAGACCGGCTTCCATGAAAAGCTCGGCCAGCATGAGCGAGGTCGAGGGCGTGCGCTCGGAGGGCTTGAGGATCATGGCGTTACCTGCGGCAATCGCGGGGGCCATTTTCCAAAGCGGGATCATCGCAGGGAAGTTGAAGGGCGTGATGCCCGCAACAACGCCGAGCGGCTGGCGCATGGAATAAAGGTCGATGCCCGGACCCGCACTGTCGGTGTATTCGCCTTTGAGAAGGCTTGGAAGGCCCATGCAGACCTCGACGACTTCAAGGCCACGCTGAACGTCGCCGCGGGCGTCAGGCAGCGTTTTGCCGTGTTCACGGCTGACCGCTTCGGCGAGTTTGTCCATGTTCTCGTTGATCAGCTGGCCGAACTTCATGAACACACGGGCGCGGCGCTGCGGGTTGGTGGCAGCCCATGCGCGCTGTGCAACGGCGGCCTTTTCAACGGCAGCATTGACTTCTTCAACCGAAGCGAGCGGCACTTTGCCCTGAACTTCGCCCGTTGCGGGGTTGAACACATCGGTAAAACGGCCCGAAGTGCCTTTGACATATTCGCCGTTAATCAGATGGCTGATTTCCTGCATCGAACTCTCCTGGAGTGAAATTTGGATTGAGATCACCTTAGCCTTGCATTTTTTGATGAAAAAGAGGCAGTATTTCAAAATCAGTTTGCGTTTTTGCAAGGGTGGGGTGATGTCCAACTGGGATGATATGCGTGTCTTTTTGGCGGTTGCCCGCGCCGAGAGCCTGTCCAAAGCCGCGCCGATGGCAGGACTTGACCCTGCAACGCTGAGCCGCAGGATCGCACGGCTCGAAGAACGCTTCGGCGGCGCGCTGTTTGTCAAATCGCCACAGGGTTATGCGCTCACCGATCTGGGGCAGGGGGTGCGCGAACACGCACTGGCGGCCGAGGATGCCTTGGCCCAAGCCTTTGATCAGGGCCAGCGCAACGAGCGCGGTCTTTCGGGCCAGATTAGGATCGGGGCGCCCGATGGCTGTGCAAACTTTGTGTTGCCGCAGGTTTGCGCAAGGATTCAGGAAGAGAACCCGAACCTGGAACTCCAGATCCTCGCCTTGCCGCGTGTGGTCAACCTCTCGAAACGCGAGGCGGATCTAGCGATTACGGTGAGTCCGCCCGATGCGGGGCGGCTCACGGTGCAAAAGATCACAGATTACAAACTGCATCTGGCGATGCGGCAGGATTTGCCGCGCCCCGCAAACCTTGAGGATATCAGGAACCTTCCTGTGGTCGGCTATATCGCCGATATGATTTTCGACAAGGAACTCGATTATCTCGGCAGCCTTGCCGCTCAGGGGGTGCAGCGCGCCAGCAATTCGGTTGCGGTGCAGCTCCAGATGCTCAGGCAAGGCGGGGTCGGGATCGTGCACGATTTTGCGCTTCCCTATGCGCCCGAGCTTGGGAAAGTGCTGGTCGATGCGGTCTCGCTCAGGCGCAGTTTCTATCTTGTGCGCCACGCTTCGGACAGGCGCTCGGAGCGTCTCAACCGATTTGCCGCGGCACTTGTCGCAGGACTGAAATCCGAGGTGCAACGTCTCGAACTACAGGTCACTTGACAGATCAGGGCAGTTGGGAGGACGCTGGAGGTATGAAGCAACACTAGGGAGGCGTCGATGTTAGTAAAGCAAATACTTGTTTCCAAAGGGAATAACGACCTCTATTGGCTTCGGCCCGAGGCCAGTGTTGCAGATGCCGCGCGGATGATGTCGGCCAATCGCATCGGCACCTGTCTTGTGTCGTGCGAGGGCGATGATCTTGAAGGCATCCTTTCCGAGCGCGACATTGTGCGCGAAATCGGCAAGAACGGCGTGTCGGTGCTGGATCAGGACATCGCTTCGATCATGACACGCAAAATCGTCACCTGCACCGTTGCTGAAACATCGGATCGCGTGCTTTCCACCATGACCGAGGGACGGTTCCGTCATATGCCCGTGATGGAGGGCGAGCGCGTGATCGGACTAATCTCGATCGGGGACGTGGTGAAAGCGCGGCTTCAGGAACTCTCCATGGAAAAAGATGCGCTCGAAGGAATGATCATGGGGCACTGAGGGGGAATTGAGACGAAACGTCCCCTTGCAATTTGCAGCGCAATAATGTTGCGTGCGCCCGGAAGAACACACTGACGAGGGCCCTATGCGTATTGGCTTGTATCCCGGCACGTTTGATCCGGTAACTCACGGACATATCGACATTATTCGTCGTGCGTGCCGCTTGGTGGATCGGCTTGTGATCGGGGTTGCGATCAACCGTGACAAAGGGCCCTTGTTCTCGCTCGACGAGCGGGTCGAAATGATCCAGTCCGAAATCCTCCCTATCGGCGCGGCGGCAGGCTGTGAAATCATCGTGCACCCGTTTGAGAACCTTCTCATCGATTGTGCCCGTGATGTGAATGCGACCGTGATCGTTCGGGGGCTCAGGGCCGTGGCGGATTTCGAATATGAATTCCAGATGGTCGGCATGAACCGCGCTCTCGATGCGCGGATCGAAACGGTCTTTTTGATGGCCGATGCGAAGAACCAGGCGATTGCGTCCAAGCTCGTCAAGGAAATCTGTCGTTTGGGGGGGGATGTGACGAAGTTCGTGCCGCCTTTGGTCAAAGACCGTTTGGACGAAAAGCTGCGCTAAAAAAGGGGGGGGGCGCTGCCCCCGTCCGCCGTTGGCGGACTCCCCCGGGATATTTTCAGCACAAAGGCAAGCAGGCCCGATAAAAAAGCCGCCCCGAAGGGCGGCTTTGGTCGTTCTAGAGGAACTTGCCCATCGCGACAGCCGTGTCGGCCATGCGGTTTGAGAAGCCCCATTCGTTGTCGTACCACGACAGGATACGCACCATCGTTCCGTCCATGACTTTGGTCTGGTCGAGAGCGAAGGTCGAGGAATGCGGGTCGTGGTTGAAGTCGATCGATACATTGGGCTTGTCGGTGTAGCCCAGAATGCCCTTGAGCGGTCCGTTGGCGGCGGCGACGATGGCTTCGTTGATTTCCGCGACCGTGGTGGGGCGCGAGGCTTCGAAGGTCAGGTCGACAACCGAGACGTTCGGGGTCGGCACGCGAATGGCAACGCCGTCGA
>JALRIK010000111.1 GCA_023255435.1 Marivivens sp. | reverse complement strand
AATGCGCTGTGATCGGCGTTTCGGACGAGCTCAAGGGCCAGATGCCGCTCGGCTTCCTTTGCCTGAACAAGGGATGCAACCGCCCCCATGACGAAATCGTCAAAGAGGTGGTCAAGCTGGTCCGTGACAAGATCGGCCCTGTGGCCGCATTCAAGCTTGCCGTTGTGGTCGACCGCCTCCCCAAGACGCGCTCGGGGAAAATCCTTCGCGCAACAATGGTCAAGATCGCCGACAGCCAAGAGTTCAAGATGCCCGCCACCATCGACGATCCCGCGATCCTTGATGAGATCCGCGAGGCGCTCAAACCTTTGGGGTATGCCAAGTAAACAGAAACGGGCGGCAGGTGATCCTGCCGCCCGAATTATTTGTAAAACAATAAGTTAGTGCTTCAAAGACTGGGCGAATTCGTCCACCTGGGCTTCGGCCTTGTCCTTGGCGATCCCGTATTTCTGCTGGATCTTGCCGATGAGCACGTCACGGTTGCCCTCGGCCTCGGCGATTTCGTCGTCGGTCAAATCGCCCCACTTGGCTTTGACGGTGCCGGTGAGCTGCTTCCAATTTCCTTCGATACGATTCCAGTCCATCATAATCTCCTTCTTCTTAATGCCGCCATCACTGGCGCTGTGATAAGACAACGCGAAAGGAACGGATGGGTTCCGAAATTAGGCAAGAAGGGCAAGCGAGACGAGCGATAGGACCGATGTCCAGATGATCACGGGCGCGATCTGGTCGGTTCTGACTCCGTGCAACATGGCAAGCGCAAAGGCCATGGCGCCCGACGGTCCCGCCGATGTCAGGAGCACAAGATCATTCCACTCTTGCGGCCGCGCCCCGAGATGAAGCAGGAGCCAGACCACGAGCGGAAAGACAAGAATTTTGATCCCCGAAACCGTGAGGATCGTCGCGCTCGGCTTCATGGCATGGCTTGAGAGGATCACACCCAGAGCAAAGAGCGTCAAAGGTGCTGCGGCCGCCCCTGCGAACTTCATCCCCGTCAGGATGGGTTCGGGCGTTGCGATGCCCAGCGCATTCGTCACCGCCCCAAGCAGGATCGCGATCAGCACAGGGTTGCTCCCCACGCGCTTCAAGGACTGGAGCGCCGTTGCCTCTCGGTTCATCATAAGATCGGTCGTGACGATGAAGAAAGCGAACGTAAAAGCAGAGTCCCACGCCACGATCCCCGTGATCGGAAGCACCGCCCCTGCCCCATAGATCAGGAACGAGATCGGCCAGACATAAAGCAGCGTGTTCACAAAGATCGTCGCCATCGAAAGGAGCCAAGCTTCGGGGGTTTCGCGTTTGAAAATGCGGGTGGCAACGACAAAGGTCAGAACGAAGACGGCGACTTGTCCCAGCGCATAGAACCCCAAAGCCTCAAGCCTGAACTCCTCCCAATGAAGACCATTGATCAGTGGAAAGATGAGCGCAGGTTGAAGGACGAGAAAGGCCACGCGGTTCACCGCCGCGGCCTCTTGGCGCGACACTTTTCCCAAGCGCCCAAGCAAAAAGCCGAGCGCGAGCATCGAAAAGACGGGGAGAATGTTATGCGTGAGAACGTGAAGCATCGCTGACCTTGAAGTGCTCATGCGCTTTCAAAGCACGGTGCGACTGGTATCACAAGTGCCTTAGACGAACTGTTCCTGCAACAGACGCTCTTCGAGCCCATGACCGGGATCAAAGAGGATGCGGTGGGTGATGTCCTTGCGGCTCTCGATTTCGACCTTGACGACGTTGCGGACTGAACGGCTGTCGGCATCGGCCATCACGGGCCGTTTGGCGGGGTCGATCACGTCAAAGACCACCTTGGCCGATTTTGGCAAAAGCGCGCCGCGCCAACGGCGGGGGCGGAATGCGGCCATTGCGGTCAGTGCGAGCACGTCCGACCCGATCGGAAGGATTGGACCATGAGCCGAGTAGTTGTATGCGGTCGAACCCGCAGGCGTCGCCACAAGTGCCCCGTCGCACACCAGTTCAGCGAGCCGCAAGCGGCCATCCACCGAGATACGCAGCTTGGCCGCCTGAGGACCGGCGCGCAGGAGACTGACTTCGTTGATCGCCAAAGCCTCGTGCCGCGTCCCGTCTGTGGTATAGGCCACCATGGACAAGGGGTTGATCACCTCTTCTTCGGCGGCAGCGAGACGGAAGAGAAGATCGTCCTCGTGATATTCATTCATCAAAAAGCCGACCGTGCCGCGGTTCATCCCATAGACGGGCGCAGGGAGCGCTTGGGTTGCATGGAGGGTCTGGAGCATGAAGCCGTCTCCGCCGAGCGCGACGATCACTTTGGCCTCTTCGAGAGGAACAGTGCCATAACGCTCGGTCAAAATCGCAGAGGCCTCTTGCGCGGCGGGCGCGTCGCTGGCGACAAAAGCGATCTTTTCCATGGGTCTAACTCCCCTGTGTTCCGATGCATGTGTAACAGCTTGGAGCAAACATTGAACACATGAAATCCGTTCCCTTTTGTGACGATGGATGGAAATTTGTGCGGATAAGAACGAGGTTTTCCCAATTCACTTCGTTTTCATGAAGATTATGACGTTTTCTAGGGTTTATCCCGAAGCGAGTTGCTCATAATCAGGCGCAAACCAAACCCCTCAGCCAGAGGAATTCCAATGACTGCTACCGATTCCGGTTTCTTCACCGAAAGCCTTGAAACCCGCGATCCCGAGATCTTTGGCGCAATCCGCCAAGAACTTGGCCGTCAGCGCCACGAGATCGAACTGATCGCGTCCGAAAACATCGTCTCTGCCGCCGTTATGGAAGCGCAGGGGTCGGTGATGACCAACAAATACGCAGAAGGCTATCCGGGCCGTCGCTACTATGGTGGCTGCCAGTTCGTGGACATCGCAGAAGAACTTGCGATCAACCGCGCCAAGGAACTCTTCGGTTGCGAATTCGCCAACGTTCAGCCCAACTCGGGCTCGCAGGCGAACCAGGGTGTTTACACCGCGCTCCTTCAGCCCGGCGACACCATCCTCGGCATGAGCCTCGATGCAGGCGGCCACCTGACCCACGGCGCCAAGCCGAACCAGTCGGGCAAGTGGTTCAACGCGATCCAGTATGGCGTGCGCAAGCAGGACAGCCAGATCGACTATGACCAGATCCAAGCGCTCGCCACCGAGCACAAGCCCAAGATGCTCATCGCGGGCGGCTCTGCCATTCCCCGTATCATCGACTTCCCCAAGATGCGCGAAATCGCTGACTCGGTCGGCGCGATCCTTTTGGTGGATATGGCGCACTTTGCGGGTCTTGTGGCTGCGGGGATCTACCCCTCGCCCTTCCCCTATGCGCATGTTGCCACCACCACCACCCACAAGACCCTTCGCGGTCCGCGCGGCGGCATGATCCTCACCAACGACGAGGACATCGCGAAAAAAATCAACTCGGCAATCTTCCCCGGCATTCAGGGCGGCCCGCTCATGCATGTCATCGCGGGCAAGGCCGTTGCCTTCGGCGAAGCTCTGCGTCCCGAGTTCAAGTCCTATCAGAAGCAGGTCGTCGCCAACGCTCAGGCGCTTGCCGATCAGCTGATGAAGGGCGGTCTTGATATCGTCACCGGCGGCACCGACAGCCACGTGATGCTCGTCGACCTGCGCCCCAAAGGCGTTAAGGGCAACGACACCGAAAAGGCTCTGGGCCGTGCGCATATCACCTGCAACAAGAACGGCATTCCCTTCGATCCCGAAAAGCCGACCGTGACCTCGGGCGTTCGCCTCGGCACCCCTGCTGGCACCACCCGCGGGTTCGGCGAGGCCGAGTTCCGCCAGATCGCCGACTGGATCGTCGAAGTTGTTGACGGTCTTGCCGCCAACGGCGCAGACGGCAACGCCGAGATCGAAGCCAAGGTCCGCGCAGAGGTTGAAGCGCTCTGCGAAAAGTTCCCGCTCTACCCGAACCTCTAAGAGCAGCAACACACTAACGTTTAAGGGGGCTGACAGGCCCCCTTTTTCTATTTATGGCTGCACTATGCAGACAAAAACACTCGAGAGGCGATTGGGCGACTGGCTCCGCGCCAAGCTCCCGACCCCGATTACCGAATTCGTCATGTTCGTCGTCAAGATGGGCTGGGCCACGCTCTTTGGCGGCCTGCTTCTCGTGGGGATGATCGTCTCGAGCAAAATCTGGCAAGCAGATTGGCCGATCGCGCGATACGACGCTCTGGTCGGCTATGCCTTGACGCTCCAGATCCTATTCCTCGTTTTCAAGCTCGAGACCTTCTCGGAAGCCAAGGTGATCCTGTTGTTCCACCTCACTGGCACCATCATGGAGGTCTTCAAACTCCATATGAGAAGCTGGGATTACCCCGGCGCGGGCGTTCTCAAGATCGCCGGCGTGCCGCTCTTTTCGGGGTTCATGTATGCATCGGTGGGGAGCTTCATGGCGCGGGCCATCCGGCTCTTTGATATGCGTTTTGCCCCCTTCCCACCCTATGCACTGACGCTCCTTTTTGCGGGGGTGATCTATCTCAACTTCTTTACCCACCACTTTATTGTCGATCTGCGGATCGGGATTTTCCTCGGCTCACTTCTCCTGTTCTGGCGCACGCGGATTTGGTTCGAGATCGGGCGCTGGTATTGGATGCCGCTCCCGCTTGCGGCCTTTTTGTCTTCGTTCTTTTTGTGGATCGCCGAGAACGTGGGAACGGCCACACAGACATGGCTTTATAACGGTCAATCCGCGTCCGATCTGGTGAATTTCTCGAAGATGGGATCGTGGTATATGCTGCTCTATGTGGCTTTCGGCACTGTGACGCTTGTTTTGCGCGAACCATTATCAAAGGGTCCTATCAACCCGAACACACCCGCACGCTGACCTTGCCGCTCTAGGGCGCCGCGCTAACTCTTTCCCTGCCAAGTCAGAGGGGAAGGCGTGCTCAACGTTGTCTGGTTCAAGCGGGATCTCAGGATCGAGGATCACCGCCCTTTGTTCAACGCGGCCGAGCGGGGCGCGGTGCTTGCCGTCTATGTCGTCGAGCCTGACTATTGGCAGCTTGAAGATAGTTCCGCGCGCCAATGGGATTTTGTCCGAGACTGCCTGAGCGAGCTGCAAACAGTGCTGCGCGCAAAAGGCTCCGAGCTGTTTGTCCTACAAATGGACGCGGTTGCCGCGCTTGACCTCATCCGCGCGCGGTTCGGCGACTTCACCCTCTGGAGTCACGAGGAAACGGGCAACGATTGGACCTATGCGCGCGACAAACGCGTGGCTGCCTGGACCAAAGGGCATCAAACCCCATGGCATGAATTCACCCAGACCGGTGTGGTCAGACGCCTCGGATCGCGCAACGGTTGGGCCAGTCATTGGGATCGGGTGATGGCCGAACCGATCACGCCCGCGCCTAAGAGCATTCCTACGCCACCCTGCGACCTGCCCACCCATATTCCGAGCGCGCGCGATCTTGGGCTCGCCTCCGATCCCTGCCCCGAGCGTCAGAGTGGCGGGCGACAGGTTGCGCTTCGCACGCTGGACAGCTTCCTTCACGTGCGCGGGCGCAACTACCGTTTCGAGATGTCGAGCCCCGTCACCGCCTTCGACGCCAGCTCGCGGCTTTCGCCGCATTTGACATGGGGCACGCTTTCGATGCGCGAGGCCGCGCAGGCCACATGGCGGCGGCTCAACGAGATAGAGCCGAGCCCCGCGACCAAAGCATGGCGGAACTCGCTAACCTCATTTTCGGGCCGCCTGCACTGGCATTGCCATTTTATCCAGAAACTCGAAGACGATCCCGCCATCGAGTTTGCCAATATGCATTCGGCCTATAACGGGCTGAGACCCGAAACAGGCGACCCCGAACGGCTTGCCGCATTTATGGAGGGGCGAACGGGTTATCCCTTTGTTGATGCGTGCCTGCGCGCACTCGACCGACACGGCTGGCTCAATTTCCGCATGAGAGCGATGCTCATGTCGTTTGCGAGCTATCACCTCTGGCTGCCGTGGCGGGAAAGCGGGCTTTTCCTCGCGCGCCGCTTTGTGGACTATGAACCCGGTATCCATTGGCCACAGGTGCAAATGCAATCCGGCACAACGGGGATGAACACCGTCCGCATCTATAATCCGATCAAACAGAGCTATGACCACGACCCGCAGGGGGTCTTTATCCGACGCTATGTTCCCGAACTTGACCGCGTGCCCGATGCCTTTGTGCACGAGCCGTGGAAATGGGGGGAACGGACGTCCTATCCCACGCCCATCGTGGATCACGCCGCTGCGACCAAAGCGGCACGCGACGCGGTGTATGCGATCCGCAAGGCATCGAGGCACTCAGAGGAAACCGCGCGGGTCATCGCCAAGCACGCAAGCCGCAAATCGACGCCCCGCCGGAGGTCGTCAAAATCGGTGGACCCTGCGCAGCTTTCGCTCAAGTTCTAGACGAGATCGCGCCAGACCATGACGCCGACCACCCCTGCGCCCGTCAAGAGCACGTAAAGCGCGATCAACGCGGCAAGGTTCAAAAGTCGGTTCTTGCGCTCTTGCGCGGGATCGAGATCGGCAAGATAGGCCGAGATCGCACGGACTGCGCCCTGAAAACGTGTTTCGCTGACCATGATGGCAAGATGCGGGTTCTGGGTCATGTAATCGGCCTGAAGGATGAACTCCACATCCTTGCGAAGACGCCGCGGGAGCCGATAACGTGCCTTTGACAGACGGTCGCGCAAATGTCCCGTCCTGAGGCGAAGCTTTTCCTCAAGCAGGCTCTGGAGCGGAATCAGATCGTTTTCGAAACTGGCGCGTTGCATGCGCCCAGATATCCTATCGGCGGTGATCCGCTCAAACCCTCTGGCTCCTTTTGCCGCTTATGACTATGGAGTGATGTATGTTGAACACGATCCGCCATGGCGCCCCGACTGACCGTCCAAACCTCCTGATTGCACACGGGCTTTTCGGTTCAGCCCGCAATTGGGGCGTGATCGCCAAACGGCTTTCGGACGAGCGCGAGGTTGTCTGTGTGGACATGCGCAACCACGGCTCAAGCCCTTGGAAAGACACGCATTCCTATCCCGAACTCGGGGATGATCTGGCGGAAGTGATCGAGGGGCAATGGGATGTGGTCGGCCACTCGATGGGCGGCAAGGCGTCGATGCTTCTTGCGCTCCGTCATCCTGATAAAGTGCGCAAACTGGTGGTCGCGGACATCGCGCCCGTGGCCTACACCCACACCCAAACCGGCAATATCGACGCCATGCGCGCCGTCGATCTTTCTCGCGTGCAGAGCCGCTCGGACGCCGCAGAACAGCTTGAACACCTTGGACCGGGACTGCGGGATTTCTTCCTCCAGTCGCTCGATCTCAAGGAAAAGCGCTGGAAGCTGAACTTTGACGTGCTCGAAGCCGAGATGGACAAGATCGTCGGCTTTCCCGAGGTGTCGGGCCAGTTCATGGGACCGACCCTGTTTCTATCGGGGGCCGAGTCCGACTATGTCAAACCCGAGTATCGCGCGCGGATAAAAGAGCTTTTCCCGAACAGCTATTTTGCGAAAATTCCGGGGACGGGCCATTGGCTCCATGCGGAAAAGCCGCGCGAGTTCGAAGCCTCGGTTCGCAATTTCCTCAACGCCTAGAAGACCACCGACGAATAGACGGCCAGACTGCTGAGCGTGGCGATCAAGGCGAGATAGATAACGGACAATCGGGTCATGGCAGCCTCCTGGTCTTGCAGGAGTGATACGCAGCACGCTGCGCATTCCGTCGCCTAGGCAGTCACGATCTTTTTCGCGACAATAAGCGAGGCAGGCACCGCCAAAAGAGCACCGATCGCCGCCGCCGCCAAAATCGGCTCCAATGTGACCATTCCCATCGTCAAGGCCGCCACCACAAACGACCCCGCAAGGGTCGTCGCAATAAGGGAAAACAGAACCGTCGCCAATCGAAGCATGAGCTTTTCTCCTCTACTGATTACCCTCAGTAGAACAGAGAACGGCAGAGAAGGGATTGATTTGAGTCAAGTGTTCGTCATCTCAGCGCTGGCGAGACTGCGGGAGGTTCGGGCGAAGGATTGCCCGAACCGAGGGGGTGGGCGAGAAGCGCCCGCCCAGTGGGGGCGGTTCGGGCGCTGCCAAATC
>JALRIK010000110.1:8170-8438 GCA_023255435.1 Marivivens sp. | reverse complement strand
CTCCTCTTCCACGTTACAGACATAGAGCACGGGCTTGGTCGACAAAAGCTGAAGCATCTTCCAAGCCTTCTTGTCGTCCTCGGCCACCTCGACCGTGCGCGCAGGCTTGCCGTCCTCGATCGCCGCCTTGGCAAGGTTGAGGAGGCGCTCTTGATCGATCGCTTCCTTGTCGCCGCCGCGCACCTTGCGCACGATGTTCTGGAGACGGCGCTCGATGGACTCGAGGTCCGCCAGCATCAGCTCCATCTCGATGGTCTCGGCGTCCGAC
>JALRIK010000110.1:0-8160 GCA_023255435.1 Marivivens sp. | reverse complement strand
CGCAGCACATGAGCGATGGCGTCACACTCGCGGATGTTGGCAAGGAACTGGTTCCCGAGGCCTTCGCCTTTGGACGCGCCCTTGACCAGACCCGCGATGTCCACGAACGTCATACGGGTCGGGATGATCTGCTTGGAGCCCGCAATCTCGGCCAGCTTGTCCAGACGCGCATCGGGCACGGCCACTTCGCCCACGTTCGGCTCGATGGTGCAGAACGGAAAGTTCGCCGCCTGCGCCGCAGCGGTTTTGGTCAATGCATTGAACAGGGTGGACTTGCCGACGTTCGGCAGACCAACGATACCCATCTTGAAGCCCATAGGACCCTCCTGAAAACTCTTGGGCGCTTCTAGGACGCAAGAGGCACATATTCAAGCAATCCTTGCCCGCCGAGGCCCCTGCCCCATTGCAACGGCGCGTCTTTTGGGCGAAACCCCTTTGGAACTATTGTGAGGGGGGTCCCGATGACTCGGATCGACGCGAAATTTGCCGAACTCAACGCCGCTGGGAAAAAGGCGTTTGTCGCCTATGTCATGGCGGGTGATCCCGACTTTGACACCTCGGTTGAAATCGTCAAAGGCCTGCCCAAAGCGGGTGTCGACATCATTGAACTTGGCCTTCCTTTCACCGACCCGATGGCGGACGGCTCGACCATCCAGCTGGCAGGCCAGCGCGCGCTTGACGGCGGCATGACCCTGAACAAGACCCTCGACGTGGCCCGCGCCCTGCGCGAGACCGATCAGACCACCCCAATCGTGCTCATGGGCTATTACAACCCGATCTACAGTTACGGCGTGGACAAGTTCCTTGTGGACGCCAAAGAGGCAGGCATCGACGGTCTTATCATCGTTGATCTTCCGCCCGAAGAGGACAGCGAGCTTTGCATCCCAGCGCAGGCCGCAGGCATCAACTTTATCCGCCTCGCGACCCCGACCACCGATGACAAGCGCCTCCCCAAAGTGCTCCAGAACACCTCTGGTTTTGTCTATTACGTCTCGGTCACGGGGATCACCGGTGCCGCCGCGGCTGTCGCAGGCGAGGTCGGCCCCGAGGTCGCCCGCATCAAGGCCAAGACCGACCTGCCGATCATCGTCGGCTTTGGCATCCGCACCCCCGAAGCCTCGCGCGATATCGCCGCCATCGCAGACGGCGCAGTCGTCGGCTCGGCCATCGTCGGCAAAATCGGTGATGGCGAAAGCGTTGCGGACGTGCTCGCCTTTGTTAAAACCCTCGCCGACGGCGCACACTCGGCCTAGGTCCCTTTGACCAGCCCATGAAAAAGCTGCCTCTCGGGGCGGCTTTTTGTTTTCATTGGTGCTCGCACCTCATCCCAGCGTCACATCCAAGAACATCATCAGGATCAGGCCAAAGATGAGGCCTGTGGTGGCGCGGTTCTGGTGGCCCGAGCGGTGGGTTTCGGGGACGATCTCGTGGCTGATGATATAAAGCATCGCGCCCGCCGAGAAGGTAAGGCCGAGGGGCAGAATCGTCGTCGAGAGCGACACGGCGCTTGCGCCGATGAGAGCGCCCAAGGGCTCGACCGCGCCTGTCAGGGCGGCGGTGGCAAAGGATTTCCACTTGCCGTAGCCGCGGCTTATCAAAGCGACCGCAACAGCGAGACCTTCGGGAATATCCTGAAGCGATATGCCCGTCATGACGGAAAGCCCGCGTGTGATATCGTCGCCGCCGAACGAGACGCCAATCGACATGCCTTCGGGAAAGTTGTGGATCGTGATCGCGATCACAAAGAGCCAGATGCACGCGAGCGACGTGGAGTCCGCGTTCTCTTGTCCCATCTCGAAGTGCTCGTGTGGGAGCGTGGAGTTGAGCCACGCCACAAAGCCCGCGCCAAGAGCGATGCCGACCACTGCGATCAGGGCTGCGATTGCGGTGCTGTTCCAGATTTCCTCGGCCACGGCGATGCCGGGGATGATGAGCGAGAAATAAGAGGCCGAGAGCATGACCCCAGCCGCAAAGCCGAGCATGGTATCGCTTGCCCGTTGCGAGAGCGGTTTCCCCACAAGAACAAAGGCAGCGCCCAAAGTGGTCGCGAGAAAAGCAACGACGCCGCCAAGTGTGCCGTGAAGAATGGTGTCCATCACTGTCCCCAGAATTTCTGGGGAAAGCTCTCTGGAAACGCAGGAGAAGGCAAGCGGAAAGCCCAGAGTTTTCTTGCGCAATACTGCATGAATTGGTAAGGGTTCACTACCAATTTAGATAATTTGCGGTTTTATCATGCCAGTCATCACCTGTATCGACGACCTCAAGCGGCTTCATAAGCGCCGTGCGCCCAAGATGTTCTATGACTATGCGGAGTCGGGGTCGTGGACCGAGCAGACCTTCCGCGAGAACGTCTCGGACTTTGAAAAGATCCGTCTGCGGCAGCGGGTGGCGGTGGATATGTCGAACCGCACCACGGCCTCGACCATGATCGGGCGCGAGGTGTCGCTTCCTGTGGCGCTGGCTCCTGTCGGGCTCCTCGGGATGCAGAACGCGGACGGCGAGATCAAATCGGCAAGGGCCGCCGAGAAGTTCGGGGTGCCCTATACGCTTTCCACCATGTCGATCTGTTCGATCGAGGATGTGCGCGAGCACACCAAAGCGCCGTTCTGGTTCCAGCTCTATGTGATGCGGGACGAGGAGTTTGTGGACAACATCATCGCGCGGGCCAAGAACGCGGGTGTTGATGCGTTGGTCATCACGCTTGATCTGCAAATCCTTGGGCAGCGGCACAAGGACCTTAAGAACGGGCTTTCGGCGCCGCCCAAGCCGACGCTCAAGACCATGATCGACCTTTCGACCAAATGGGCTTGGGGGCTCGAGATGCTCGGGACCAAGCGCCGCACCTTCCGCAACATCGTCGGCCATGCCAAGAGCGCGACCGATATGTCGAGCCTTTCGTCGTGGACCGCAGAGCAGTTCGAGCCGCGTCTCGACTGGTCAATGATTGCCCGTCTCAAGGAGAAATGGGGCGGCAAGGTGATCCTCAAGGGCGTTCTAGACGTCGAGGATGCCAAGAAATGCGTCGAGGTCGGGGCTGATGCGATCATCGTGTCCAACCACGGCGGACGTCAGCTTGACGGGGCTGTCTCGTCGATCCGCGTTCTTCCGTCCATCGTGGCGGCCGTGGGCGACCAGACAGAGGTCTGGCTCGATAGCGGTATCCGTTCGGGTCAGGACATTCTCAAGGCGCTGGCGCTCGGGGCCAAAGGCACGATGATCGGGCGCGCCTATGTCTACGGGCTTGGCGCGATGGGCGAAAAGGGCGTGACGACCGCGCTTCAGGTGCTCCAGAAGGAGCTTGATATCTCGATGGCGCTTTGCGGCAAACGGGACGTCAAGGATCTTGGGCGCGACGTGCTTCTCGTGCCCGAAGATTTCGAGGGTCGCTGGCAGTAAGCCCACCCGAGACCGCGTGACAAATCAGGGCAGCGCCAGAGGGGGCTGCCCTTGTTTTATTGGGGTTGAGGGCGATTTTACCCTTTCCAAAAGGCAGAATCGGTCGTATAGGCACGGCTTCATCGGGCCGCACACCCTTGGAGGGCGGCCCCATTATTTATGGAGAATACAAATGGCACGTGAGATTCCTGATCTTATCGCCACGGAACGTTCGGGGACAGGCAAGGGGGCCGCTCGTCAAGCTCGTCGTGATGGAATGGTACCGGGCGTTGTTTACGGTGGTGGCGCAGATCCGCTTCCGATCAACCTCGACTTCAACAAGCTGCTGACCAAGCTCCGCGCTGGCCGCTTTATGTCGACGCTCTTCAACCTCAAAGTCGAAGGCCACGACGACGTTCGCGTCATCTGCCGCGGCGTTCAGCGTCACGTTGTTAAGGACCTTCCGACCCACGTCGACTTTATGCGCCTCAAGCGCACCAGCCGCGTGAACCTCTTTGTACACGTTGACTTCATCAACGACAAAGCTTCCCCCGGCATCAAGAAGGGCGGCGTTCTGACCGTTGTTCGCGCCGAAGTCGAACTCAACGTTCTTGCCGGTGATATCCCCGAGTCGATCGTTGTTGACCTCACCGGTCGCGATATCGGCGACGTGATCCACATTTCGGACGTGACCCTTCCCGAAGGCGTCAAGCCGACCATCGAGCGTGACTTCGTTATTGCGAACATCTCGGCTCCGTCGGGTCTTCGTTCGTCCGACAACGAAGAGGAAGGCGAAGAGTAAGTCTCTTCCCATCCTTCTACGGATTTGCGCGGGGCCTTCGGGCCCCGTTTGCATTTGGAGGACAACCTTCCCCGCGGGGAAGATTTATTGTTTATTAACAATTACTTACAGAAATACAACGCAGCGCACGCAGGGTCTGGAAAGCGCAGTCTCCCGCAGGTAAGATGTTGATATGAAACTCTTTGTCGGACTTGGAAACCCGGGCAGCAAATATGCCCGCACGCGTCACAACATCGGCTTTATGGCGGTTGACCGTATTGCCGAGGAGCACGGTTTTGCGCCTTGGCGATCGAAGTTCCAAGGCGAGATGAGCGAAGGCCGTCTCGGGCGGGAAAAGGTCATCCTTTTGAAACCGCAGACGTTCATGAACCTTTCGGGGCAATCGGTCGGTGAGGCGATGCGGTTTCACAAGCTGTCACCCGAAGATGTGGTGGTGTTCCATGACGAGCTTGACCTTGCGCCCGGTAAATGCCGGCTCAAGACGGGCGGCGGTCATGCGGGGCACAACGGGCTTCGCTCGATCCATCAGCACATCGGCGAAGCCTATGACCGTGTGCGGCTTGGCATCGGGCATCCTGGGCACAAGGACCGCGTGTCGGGCTATGTGCTTCATGACTTTGCCAAGGCTGAAGAAGGCTGGCTTGACGATATGATGCGCGGGATTGCGGATGGCGCGGCGGCTCTGGCCGATGGGGACGGCGCCAAGTTCATGAATGCCGTTGCGCTGCGCGTTGCGCCGCCGCGTTCCTCGACGGGAACCAAGGCCGAGACAGCGCCCAAAGCCAAGGTCGAGCCCGAGGCCGCGCCAGAGGACAATCGCAGCGCGCTGCAAAAACTGGCCGATAAATTTCGCTAGGAAAAATGCCGTTCTCTGGGCAGGATAGCCCAAAAGAGGAGAGCGGCATGTTCGAGAAAGACCCGTCCGAAAACGTGCTTGGAGGCGCGCTTGAAGCTTGTTCGCTGGACCCGATGACGGGGTATTTCCGCAACGGGGCCTGTGACACCTGCGCCGAGGATCGGGGTAGCCACACGGTCTGTGCGGTGATGACGGACGAGTTTCTGGCTTTTTCGAAGTATGTCGGCAACGATTTGTCGACCCCTGCCCCGCAATACGGGTTTGCAGGTCTCAAGGCAGGGGATCACTGGTGTCTCTGTGCGGCGCGGTTCCTACAGGCCCATGACGAGGGATGCGCCCCGCGCGTGAACCTTAAGGCGACGCATCGGCGGGCGCTGGATGTGGTGCCTCTTGCAGTTCTGAAGCTGCACTCGATGGACTAGCGGTTGGCAAGAGACGGTCATCCATCAGATCCTCGATGAAGAGGCTGAGAAGCTGCGGGCGGCCCGTCACGCCTGCCTTGCGGTAGATGGCGTTCATCTGGGCTTTGACCGTGCCTTCGGAAGTGGCGCGCACGGCCGCGATGTCGGCAAGCGGAAGGCCCTTGATCGCAAAGAGCGCAACATCCTGTTCGGCGGGGGTCAGACCCCAGTCGGCAAAATGCTCGTCAAGGATTTCGTGAAAGGCGCTTGAGGCCATGCGAAGGCGATCCTCGGCCAAGGTCGCGCGTTTGTGGGTGCGGCGGAGGGCAACGCCGCCGAGGGTGATCCCGATCAGAAGACCGAGGGCGGCGCCAAGCTCGATGAACTCGCTCAATTGCCACGCGATTGGGGCGAAACCGAGAACCGAACCAAGGATATTCGACACGAAAAACACGGCGCAGATGACCTGCACCACAAGGGCAAAGGCGATGGGGAACGTACGCCTCATGCGGCGGGCCACGCGGGCAAAGACGATAATGGATTAGTCATCATCTTTGTCGTCGTCCTTGTCGTCGCCCTTGTCATCGTCCTTGTCGTCGTCGCTGTGGTCGCTGCCTTTGCCCGAGTTCGACGAGCGGTCGTCATCATCATCGTCGTCGTCGTCGCTGCGCGAGCCGGAGCCGGAGTTCGACACGTTGGTCGTTGTCGTCGTGCTCTGAACGGTGGCTGTGGTGCCTCCCGAGGACGTGCCGCCCGAGGACGTGGAGGCGGTGGTGCTCCCGACTTGGGGGATCACGATGTTGTTCGAACTGCGCTTGTTGCCCGAGCGGTATTCCCAATAGTCGCGGAGGATCTCGCCCGTGGTGGGGTTGATGACGATCTCGCGCTCGATCGTGGCGTTCTTGGCCTCGATTTTGAGGCGACCGAGAAGCGTGCGTTCCACCTCGAACTCGGTGAAGCCTTGGGCGCGGAGTTGGCGAACGACCGACTCCTCTACCGTTTCGGCAAAGACAGGCGCGGAAAGGCCGAGAGCGGCAAGCGTCAGTATCGCTTTGAGCGTGTTTTGAAATGAGATCATGTTCAATCCAGTTTGGCCCCACGCCAGAAGCGCGGGGCTCTTATCAAAGCCAGTTTAGCTTTGGCTTCTGCTCGATGTCACCTGTTTTGAGGATCAATCGTCGTCGCTGTCGCGGTCACGGTCACCGCCGTGGTCGTCATCATGATCGCTGTCGTCGTCATCGCCACCGCGTCCGCGCCCACGGCCACGGTCGTCATCGCCTCCATTGTCGTCGAAGGAACGGGACTCGCCGCCGTGGTGGCCACTATCGTCAACGCCCGAGTGATGGCTGCTGCTGTCATCGGAGAGGCCTGTGGTGCTCGACGACGCGCTGCTGCTCGAGCTTCGTGCACCGGCGGGATAGACCTCGCGCTTGAGTTCGGCGGCGGTGGCGTTGTCATAGATGACCTCGACCTTGGTGCCGTTCATATAGGCTTCGACCTTGGTGGTGGTCGCGCCGCGCTTGATTTCAAGGTTGGTATAGCCCGCGTCACCCCAGACCTGAATGATGCTGTCGGTCAGGGCATCCGCATGAGCGGTGGCGGCCAGAGTTGCGAATACGGCTGAAAGAATGAATTTACGCATTTGAAGTCTCCTCACTATGTGTGTTCGACCGTCGTGGGTCGTGACACCAGATGGCAGGATCAAGCGAGGAGAAGATATTGGACGCAGGTTTATTGCAGGGCGCGTAAACGTAGGGTTTATGGGCCTAAACCAAAGTTTAGGGCAAAGAAAAAGGCCCCGAAGGGCCTGTAATCCTTAGACTTTCATGTCGAACCCGAGGTGTTTGGCGACGGTGAAGATGTCTTTGTCGCCGCGACCACACATGTTCATGATGATGATGTGGTCCTTGGGAAGCGTGGGTGCGATCTTGATCACATGGCCCAAAGCGTGGCTCGGTTCGAGCGCGGGGATGATTCCTTCGGTCTCGCAGCAAAGCTGGAAGGCGGCGAGCGCCTCTTTGTCGGTGATCGCAACGTATTTCGCGCGGCCCACATCGTGGAGCCAAGCGTGTTCGGGACCGATTCCCGGATAGTCGAGACCTGCGGAAATCGAGAAGCCTTCGAGAATCTGGCCGTCGTCGTCCTGAAGCAGATAGGTGCGGTTGCCGTGAAGCACGCCCGGGCGTCCGCCCGTGAGCGAGGCGCAGTGTTCCATCTTTTCGTCGACGCCCTTGCCGCCTGCTTCGACGCCGATGATCTCGACCGATTTGTCGTCGAGGAACGGATAGAAGAGACCCATGGCATTGGAGCCACCGCCGATGGCGGCGATGATGGTGTCAGGAAGACGGCCTTCGGCCTTCATCATCTGTTCTTTGGCTTCTTTGCCGATGATCGACTGGAAGTCACGGACCATGGCGGGATAGGGGTGCGGACCAGCAACGGTGCCGATGCAGTAGAAGGTGTCGCGCACGTTGGTGACCCAATCGCGCAGCGCGTCGTTCATCGCGTCCTTGAGCGTGCCGCGACCCGAGGTGACGGGCACGACTTCGGCACCCAAAAGGCGCATACGGAAGACGTTCGGGGCCTGACGTTCGACATCGTGGGCGCCCATATAGACAACACATTTCAGGCCGAATTTCGCACAGACGGTCGCGGTGGCAACGCCGTGCTGACCTGCGCCCGTTTCGGCGATGATACGGGTTTTGCCCATGCGGCGGGCAAGGATG
>JALRIK010000010.1 GCA_023255435.1 Marivivens sp. | reverse complement strand
CGTCGCCACCGCCCTTGCCCGCTCTCCCGAGCAGGTTGCGGCGATGAAAGAGGCGGGTTGGGAGATCGCAAGCCATGGTCTCAAATGGGTCGAGCACAAGGATATGCCCGAAGAAGTCGAGCGCGCAGCGATTGCAGAGGCGGTGCGGCTCCACACCGAAGTCGTCGGCGAGCGCCCCAAGGGATGGTATACGGGCCGCTGTTCGGACAACACGGTGCGGCTTGTCGCGGAAGAGGGCGGTTTTGCCTATGTCTCCGACACTTATGCCGACGATCTTCCCTATTACATGACGTTCGACGGGCGCGATCAGTTGATCCTGCCCTATACGCTCGACACGAACGACATGCGCTTTGCCACGCCGCAGGGGTTCAATTCGGGCGACCAGTTCTTCTCTTATCTTTGTGACGCGTTCGACGAGCTCTACGAAGAAGGCGTGGATGGCTCGCCAAAGATGCTCAACATCGGGCTGCATTGCCGGCTTGTCGGGCGTCCGGGACGCGTGGCCGCGCTTCGCCGATTCATCGACTATGCCAAGGCGAAGGAGGGCGTCTGGTTCGCGACCCGCGAGCAGATTGCCGAGCATTGGGTTCGCACCCATCCGCCTGTCCCTCAACTTCGTCCTTCGCAGATGGACCGCGACACCTTTGTCAAAACCTTTGGCGGAATTTTCGAGCATTCGGCATGGATTGCGGAGCGGGCCTTTGAGCTCGAGCTTGGCCCTGCGCATGATTGCGTCGAAGGCATCCATAATGCTCTTGCCCGTATGTTCAGGAGTGCTGCTGCGACGGAACGGCTCGGCGTATTGACGGCGCACCCCGATTTGGCGGGCAAGCTCGCACAGGCCAAGCGGCTTACGCCTGAATCCACCTCGGAGCAGGCGTCGGCGGGTCTCGACATGCTCACCGATGAGGAACGCGAAGCCTTTACGTCGATGAATGCGGCCTATGTCGAGAAATTCGGCTTCCCGTTTATTATCGCGGTGCGTGACAACACAAAGGCCAGCATCCGCGCGGCGTTCGAGAACCGTTTGAACAACACGCGTGACGAGGAATTCGCTGAGGCCTGCCGTCAGGTCGAGCGCATCGCCTATCACCGTCTCAAGGATCTCTTCAAATGAGCCGCACGATCAAGGCTGTTCCCTTGACCGCAGACGCCTTTGCGCCCTTCGGGGACGTGCTCGAGGTGACAGGCGCGCCGACCAAGATCATCAATCAGGGGCTATGCGGCCGCTATCACGATCTGGCCAAGCTCGATTTTTCGGATGGACGTGCGGGGATAAGCCTCTTTGACGCCGAGCCGCGCGATATCCCGCTTGCGCTTGATATGATGGAGCGGCACCCCGAGGGCAGTCAGGCTTTTTTGCCGATGACCGAGCATCCCTTTCTGGTGATCGTCGCGGAGGACGCAGGCGGAAGGCCTGCCGAGCCCAAGGCGTTTCTGGCTTTGTCGGGGCAGGGTGTGAACTATCACCGCAATACATGGCACGGGGTATTGACGCCGCTGCATGCTCCGGGACGGTTCGCGGTCGTGGACCGGATCGGCGAGGGTGCGAACCTTGAGGAATTTTGGTTCGACACCCCCTATTCGATCACAGTTTGAGCGGCATGTGCCGATTGACATCCTTGTAAAGAAGGTAGCGGAAGCGACCCGGACCGCCCGCATAACAGGCTTGGGGGCAGAAAGCGCGCAACCACATGTAATCACCTGCCTCAACCTCGACCCAATCCTGATTGAGCCGATAAACCGCTTTGCCTTCGAGCACGTAGAGCCCGTGCTCCATCACATGGGTTTCGGCAAAGGGGATCACGGCACCCGGTTCAAAGGTGACGATGTTGACGTGCATATCATGGCGAATGTCATCGGGTGAGGCAAAGCGCTGGGTCGCCCATTTCCCGTCCGTTCCCGGCATCGTGCTGAGCGGAACATCATCTTCGTGGGTCACAAAGGCATTCGGGTGGTCGATCCCTTCGACTGCGACATAGGCCTTGCGGACCCAATGGAATTTGGCATGCGCGCCGCTGGTATTGGACACAGCCCAATCGGACCCCATCGGGATATAGGCGTAGCTTCCCTCGCGCATGGGGTGCTTTTCGCCGTTCAGCGTCAGATCAAAGGCGCCCTCGACCACAAAGAGCACACCTTGGGCCGTCGGGTCGGTCTCGGGGAGTGTGCTCCCTCCGCCGTCGGCGACTTCCATGATGTAGTGGGAAAACGTCTCGGCAAAGCCGCTGAGTGGGCGAGCGATCACCCAAAGGCGCGTTTTGTCCCAAAAAGGCAAAAAGCTCGTGACGATGTCACGCATCGTGTCTTTGGGAATGACGGCATAGGCCTCGGTAAAGACCGCCCGACCTGTGAGAAGCTCGGTCTGAGGGGGGTGCCCCCCGCTTGGGGCATAGTAACGCTTGTTGTTCATTGCGAACCTCGAAGTCTCGGTATCGTTTGAATATCGTGCTGTTTTCACTCCACCCCAAGCGCATTCAGGCGAAAGGTTCTTATGGAGAATTTTGATAATCTATTGCGATTGCTCGACTGCAACGAGATAAACGCCGCCACCGCCGTCAATCTCGCCTTGGTGCAGGATTTCGAAGCCCGCAAGATCGAGTGCCTCCCAGTCGGCCAGTCGGGTTGCGACGACGATGAGGTTTGACGCATTCAGCGCCGAGAACGTCTCCTCATCCTCGACCTGTTCCACGTCGAGACCTGCGTAGTAGGAGAAAATCCCCGGATAGGTCTTGTAGGCAATCGGGACGTAACCTTGTGCGGCATAGTCGGCGAGGACTGCGGCATAGGGTTGGGGCGAAAGCCGCTCGTTGAGTTGGGGAAGCAAAAACGCACCTGCAAAGGCGCTCCAAACTGTCATACCAAGCGCAATGAGGGTCGTGATTTGTTCGCCGCTTTCATTGCGGTATCGCCAGACGAGACCTGCGAGCAACGCAAGTAGAAGCGCGGCAATCGGGGCCATCAGCCACAACAGCGGTCCTGCCGATTGAAAGGCAAGAGTGCCGACGCCCAAGGCGAGGACGGCAAGGCAGAGGCTAACGCCGATAAATCCGCGTGCGCTCGATTGGTTTTCGATGGAGTGTGCGAGAACAAGGGCAAAGAGCGCCAACACAGGTAGGATATAAACCCCGACCTTTCCATCAAGCGAGGATAGGATTGCAAAGATGATCGCCGCGACAAGCGCAGCCTCGATCTTTGGGGAGCCGTTCGAACGGGCCTCTGCAAATCTCTGGGGAACCGCTGCAAACGTTTCGCGGTTTATCGCTGCCAGATAGCCGAGCCACGGGAGCAAAGCGATGGGCAGGATCTTGAAGTAATAGCTGACCGGTTCCTTGTGGTGGAACGTATCGGTGGCCCGCGCAACGACTTGTTTGCCGATGATGTCATTCATCAAGAAATCGACACCCTCTTTACCGATAATCCCGACAAGCCAAAGCGCGACAACGCCAAGCGCGACGGCGAACCCTTTGAGTGTGGTTGCGCTGATGAGTACGCGGGCTTTGCCTCGCAAAACGGCAAGCATGATGATGGCGGCCAGCGGGAAGATCACGCCAAGTGGACCTTTGGTCAGCACCGCAAGCCCAGCCAATCCAAAACCGAGATAGGCAAGGCGAGGGGATTTGTCCGACAGATAATAGGAATACAGCGCAGAAAGGGACCAGAGCGTCAGCGCGATGAACAAAAGATCCATGCGCACATAGTGGAGCAGCATCGCAAAGCTGAAGAGCGAGAGCATTACCAGAACGGCAAGCGCGCGGGCTTTCGCGCTGAAGCCCATTGCACCACCGAGGCTGCTCAGGCCCGCGAGCAAAAGCCAACCCGATACGGCAGAGCCGAGAAGCATCACTGCGGGGAGATCAACGCCGGGGATCAGGTCCAGCGCGGCGAGGAGAAGGAAATAGAGCGGGGGCTTATCTGGATAGGCAACACCGTTCAGGCGAAGGACGATCCAGTGCCCATCCTGCGCAAGGTTCGAATAGGCCTCTGCATAACGCACCTCGTCCGAGAACCATAAAAAGCGGTTGTCCAAAGCAAAGATGCATTGGATCGCAATCAAAAGCGCGGCAAGAGCGAGCGGGTAGCGGAGCGCAAAGCCCCAGATGAGGCCGAGTGCTTTCATGCGTTCGCGGCTTTTTCTTTGCGGATCAGCCAGAGGTTACGCAAATAGATGAAAAGCCCCATCGATTGCCCAAGGATGAACACAGGGTCAGCGCGATAGATGGCATAGGACAGCAAAATCAGACCGCCCCCGATCGAGAAATACCAGAACGCAGTTGGCACAGTCGAGCGGCCCGCTCGTTCCGAGGCGATCCACTGCACGATAAAACGTGCCGAAAAGGACAATTGGCCCAAGAGGCCGACAATGACCCAAGTGAACTCTGCCCAACTGTCGACGTTGAGAAATGCGAAAAGAGCGTGATCCATGTCAGTCCCGGCAAAGAAGATCAGCGGGGCGGTTCACGGTCTTGCGACGACGGATCATCCAAGACACACCGATGAGGTCGTAAACGCCGACCAATCCGCGCTGAAGGTTGTTGTATTTCGATGTCCCCGAGCCGCGCTCGCGGTGCGAGACATCTACGTGCCCGACCTCCCATCCGTCCTTGGTGAAAAGGGCGGGAAGATAGCGGTGCATGTGGTTGAAGAACGGCAGCATGAGAAAAGCGTCGCGCCGAAAGGCCTTGAGCCCGCAGCCCGTGTCGCGGGTGCCGTCCCTGAGAACGCGGGAACGGATGCCATTGGCAAATTTCGAGGCGAGGCGTTTCGATAGGGTGTCCTGACGTTTGACACGCTGTCCTGCCATAAGCCCGAGGCGCCCCGTTTCCGCGCGAAGAAGCGGGGCGACGAGCTTGGGGAGTTCGCTTGGCGGGTTCTGTCCGTCACCATCCAGCGTCGCGCAAATCTCGCCCGTGGCAAAAAGAACTCCAGAGTGGACCGCAGCACTTTGGCCGCCGCTTCGGGTATGGGTCACAAGCTTGATACGGGGATCAGTCGCCGCGCGTTCCGAAACGATCTCTACGGTATTGTCCGTTGAGCCGTCGTTGACCACGATGATTTCGCAGAGCGGAAAATGCTCCGCAGCGGCGAGGATCTCGTCGATCAGGGGGCTGATGTTACCAGCTTCGTTTTTGACGGGGATGATCACGGAAACGGATTTCATCGGGCCGAGCCTCTGTCGCGCGGGGACGGTTTTGTCCT
Organism: Marivivens sp.; assembly: GCA_023255435.1. Classification (GTDB taxonomy): domain Bacteria; phylum Pseudomonadota; class Alphaproteobacteria; order Rhodobacterales; family Rhodobacteraceae; genus Marivivens. The sequence continues at coordinate 36,460 of JALRIK010000010.1, read as the reverse complement.
GAGCGCTAGCTAGTCGGCGCGGCCCGTGATGTCAACGAAAGCAGGGAGGCGCGGCGCGTTTCCCTCGCGTGCAGTGCGGAAACCTGCTCAGAAGTCGGGAGTGACTCCGGGTAGGTTCAGCGCCTTGATCAGATCACGCAGCTCTTGTCGTGCCGCGACATTCGAAATGTTGAGCTGTGAGATGCCGATATCCTTGAGATCCAGAAGGGTGAGGCCGCGGGGGAAAAGTTCACGGAAGATGACCCGCTCGTTAAAGCCGGGTGCCGTGCGAAAACCGATCCGCTTGGACAGTTTTTCGAGGGCACTTTCCATCTTTTGCTTGTTCACCATGTTCTGGGCGCCAAGACGGTTACGCACCACGATCCAGTCGATCGGAGCAAGTCCCGCCTGAGCGCGCAGCTGACGCGCGTTCCAGACCATCTCGGCATAGACGCTCGGCTTGGTGATGGTTTCGCCTTGGGTGTCGGTATGTGCCAGAAGATCAAAGTCGACAAAGCTGTCGTTCAGGGGCGTGATGAGCGTATCGGCCAGCGAGTGCGCAACCTGGCTGAGGCGGGTGTGCGAACCAGGGCAATCGATCAGGATAAAGTCGCAGTCGGGTTCGAGCATCGCAACGGCCGCAGAGAGGCGATGATCGAGAATGTTCTCGCCCTCGCTCAACGTGGCGGGGTGGACCTCGGGGAGTTCGTGATAGGTCGGGGTCGGGAGATCGAGCCCTTCTTGTTGCATATAGGTTTGGCGGTTCAGAACATACCGCCCCATCGTCTTTTGACGAAGATCGAGATCCAGACAGCCGATCTTGTGCCCCATGCGGGCCAGCGCTGTTGCGACATGCATAGATACGGTGGATTTACCCGCCCCGCCTTTTTCGTTCCCGACGACAATAATATGCGCCACGTGCGTCCCCATTCTTGTTTGTTGGGCGCACTATAGGGCGACTGTCTGCCCGATGGAAGAAGTGCCGCGCTGCAGCAATCATTTTCATGAAACGCTTGACACGTGAACGCTTTGCCTTCATGTGCACGCTCGACCGTTGTCTCCTGCCGCGTGAGCAGAGCGCGACCCAAAGAAGGTCAGGCGCAAGACAGGTCGAACAGGTTCCCACTTTCACGCAAGGGGCCGCGTCTGACCGGCAAGAGGGCAATACGGCTCTTTGCGAGTTTCAGTCGCAACCTTTGCAGCGCTCCGCATGATGCGGGGCCTACATGCGTTTGCCCTTTGGCATGCGCGGAACAGGATTATTATGGACTTCGACATGCTGGGCCTTGCGCCCCGCCTTATCAATAAACTTGCCGATCTCGGCATTACAGAGCCGACCCCGATCCAATCACAGGCGATCCCGCACGCGATGAACGGTCGCGACGTTATGGGTCTTGCCCAAACGGGAACGGGTAAAACCGCGGCCTTCGGCCTTCCGATGCTCGACGCGCTGATGAAGGTCAGCGAAAAATCGATCCCCAAGAGCGCCCGCGCCTTGATCCTCGCGCCGACCCGCGAGCTGGCCAAGCAAATCTCGGAAAGCCTCTATGCCTTTTCCGAAGGCACCCACATCAAGACCGTGCTTGTTGTTGGCGGCGCAGGCATCGTCGGTCAGGCTAAGAAGCTCGAGCGCGGCACCAGCATTCTCGTTGCAACGCCCGGCCGTCTTCTTGATCTCATTGATCGTCGTGCTGTGACCCTTGCGCATACACAGTTCCTCGTGCTCGACGAAGCCGACCAGATGCTTGATCTCGGCTTTATCCATGCACTGCGCCGCATCGCCGAAATGCTCCCCAAAGAGCGCCAAACGATGCTGTTTTCGGCGACGATGCCCAAGCAGATGGCAGAAATCGCAGCAAGCTATCTCAACAATCCCGTGCGCGTTCAGGTAAACCCTCCGGGCCAGACCGCAGACAAGATCGAGCAATCGATCCACTACGTCTCCAAGGCCGCCAAGACCGATCTCCTTGTCGATTTGCTCGATACGCATCGTGACGAGCTTGCGCTTGTCTTCGGTCGGACCAAGCACGGGATGGAGAAGCTCTCGCGCCAGCTCGAGCAAAAGGGCTTTGCAGTCGCTTCGATCCACGGCAACAAGAGTCAGGGTCAGCGCGACCGCGCGATCAAGGATTTCAAGGCGGGCACGGTGCGCGTGCTTGTGGCAACCGACGTTGCTGCGCGGGGTCTCGATATCCCTGATGTGCGTTATGTCTATAACTACGAACTGCCGAACGTGCCCGATCAATATGTCCACCGTATCGGTCGCACCGCGCGTGCGGGCAAGGACGGTCAGGCTATCGCGCTTTGCGCACCAGACGAGATGGGCGAACTCATCGATATCGAAAAGACCATCCGTCAGGAAATCCCTGTGGCCTCGGGCCGTCGTTGGGAAAGCTCCGAAGTTCCCGCGAAAAAGCCTTCGGGCGGTCGCGGTGGTCCGCGTCGTTTCGGGGGCAACAAGCCCAAGAGCGGAAGCGGCAATTCGAACCAGAACGCCCGTCCGAGCGGGAATAACAATGGACAACGCCGCCGCAAGCCGCAAGGCCAAGGCAAGCGCAGCGCCGCATAATCCAAAGGGCCGCCCCATCGGGCGGCCCTTTTCATATCTCGAATGCGCAAAGAAAAACGCCGCCCCGAAAGGAGCGGCGTTTCTGCATACAGTCGGGCAAGGCTTAGAAGCCGAGGCCAGCGTACTTGCTCTTGAACTTCGACACGCGGCCACCGGTGTCGAGAAGACGCGACGAACCGCCGGTCCATGCGGGGTGCACGGAGGGGTCGATGTCGAGCGACATCTGGTCGCCTTCTTTGCCCCAGGTGGACTTCATCTTGACGACGGTGCCATCGACCATCTTGACGTCGATGAAGTGATAGTCGGGGTGGATGTCTTTTCTCATCTAACCGGCTCCTTACGCTTCGAGCGATTTGTAGTTGCTCTGCTCGGCAATACGTGCCGACTTACCGCGACGGGCGCGCAGGTAGTAGAGCTTGGAACGACGGACGCGGCCGCGACGGACAACTTCGATCGAGTCGATGTTGGTCGAGTAGAGCGGGAATACGCGCTCAACGCCTTCGCCAAAGGAAATCTTGCGAACAGTGAACGAACCGGCAATGCCCTTGCCGTTCTTGCGGCTGATGCAAACGCCTTCGTACATCTGTACGCGCGAGCGGGTGCCTTCGGTCACTTTGTAGCCAACGCGGATAGTGTCGCCGGCCTTGAAGTCGGGAATGGTTTTCCCGAGCGAGGCGATTTGTTCTGCCTCGAGCTGTGCGATCAGGTTCATCTGATCATCTCCTATCTTGCTTGCGGTGGTCCCGCAAAGTTTGACGCCATCTCAGAGCTCTTGGTCTTCTTCCGGGTCCGCCTATGCGCCCGCCAGAGATCAGATCGGCTTTGCTTTGTTGCCTCCCGCCGGCCCTCGCACCTCCGAAGAAAGAGGCGTGTGACCCATAGCAAAAGGGACTAGTGGAATCAGAGATCCCCTAGACGGGCTGCGTATAGGGGATTGGGGGGCGGGGGGCAAGGGGTGGCGGGACGCTCCGCCACCGTTAACTTTAACGACGCTTGCGCCTATCATGCTGGCAGCTGAAGCAAGTGTCGTTCGGCTCACCAGATTCGTCTATTCCTAATTCATCGATTGTGAGTTGGTGCCCACAGTTCTGGCACTCTCTTTGCAAAAACTCTTTTTCCACTTTGATTTTAAAAATAAATTCTTGCTTATCTGAGAGTGTTGAACGTCCCTTGCCTATTACCTGCCGACAAATGCCAGCGACAGTTGATTCAAGAATTTCGCCGTTGTTCAATAGCTCACTGAGATGATGTGAAATAGCTTGGTCTAGATACACGTCATCATTAAAGCCGTGCTGGCTCATTATATGTTCCTCACAAATTTGGATTGAAAATAAAAAAGGAGGATAAGTCCTCCTTCAAATTTTTTAATTGACTTTTCAGAAAATGTCAAGATGTATTCTAGAATCGCGTCTGCATTAAGTTGTTTTCTTAAACCTCTCCCACATATCAGGCCGTCTCTCCTTTGTAATCGCCTCGGCCTGCGCTTTGCGCCATTTCTCGATGTTGGCGTGGTGGCCGGACATGAGGACTTCGGGGATGGGGAGGCCGCGCCAGTCTGCGGGGCGGGTGTATTGGGGGTGTTCGAGAAGCCCGCTTGAATGGCTCTCTTCCTCGATGCTTTCGGCATTGCCTAAGACCCCCGGAAGAAGACGGACAGTCGCGTCGAGCATGGCCATGGCCGCGATCTCGCCGCCTGTCATCACGAAATCCCCGAGAGAGACCTCTTCTATGCGGTAAGCGTCGAGCACCCGCTGATCCACACCTTCGAAACGGCCACACAGGAGCGTGACACCGTTATAGCCCGCCCATTCACGCGCCATGGCTTGATCGAACCTTTTGCCGCGCGGGCTAAGGTAGATGAGAGGCATGTTCCCGCGGGCTGTGCGCCCCGCTTCCTGAATCGCGGTGTCGAGCACATCGGGCCGCAGCACCATCCCCGCGCCGCCACCAGCGGGCGTGTCGTCCACGTTCTTGTGTTTGCCGACGCCGTGCTCGCGCAGATCAATGGTCTTGAGCTGCCACACCCCGTCGCGAAGCGCCTTGCCCGTGAGGCTTTCGCCCAAGATGCCCGGAAAGGCTTGGGGGACGAGCGTGATGATCTGGGCGGTCCAAGCGCGGGCAAGGAGCGGGTCTTCGGTCATCAATTCGCGCGGCTTGAGCGAGACACTCATCGCCTTGCGGCCATAGGATTTGGGTTTGTTCTCGGTATCGGTCATGCGAGCCTCTTAGGGCATACGAGCGGGCAGGGGAACTAGGCTTTGACAAGCGCGTCTTTGGCGCTGCGCACCTCGGGATTGGAGAGCGTGCTTCGGTTGAGGCGGAGGCATTCGTGCCAGAGCATTGCGGGCGGCTCATCTTGGGGCACGGGCACGCAGCCGTCCACGTCGAAGCCAAGTGCTTCGAGCAGACCGCCGCCGATCCCTAGGGGGTGATCGTTCAACCTGTCGAAGTCCAGCCGTGCGAACGACACAGGATGGATGAGATCCGCCAGAACGCCCGCAATCTCGGCATGTTGGCTTGCGTCGAAATGGGCTGCTTGGAATTCGGCAAAGGTCAGGCGAATACGATATTGGGCAAGAAGGCTTCGATAGACCGCAAAGAGCCAGTCTTCCGCTTGGCGCTCGGTCATCAGCACGCGCAGATGGGCATTCGGGTAAAGCTCGGCCAACAGCTCGATATAGGTCGGCAGAAGAGACAGCAGCGCAGCATAGTCCCGCACCTGCGGCGTTCCAGGAACCGCGCCCGAAAGGTCCTCGGCGCTGAGAATAAAGCTCCCGTCCTTGGGGAGGGCGGTTTGCAGCGTCTCGATCAAATCCCCGAGCGCGATGGGGTTGCCGGTTTTGGCATAATCGCGGGCGAAACGCGGCGCATCGCCGAGCGCATCGGCAAAGAGGAACCGCTCTTGCGGTAGTTTATCCGTGTTCTTGCGAACGAAACGTTGAACGGCGCTGTGACCGGTTTCGTGAAAACCGATATGGAGAATGATCTCCGCGCGATCAGACATCTGGGAAAAGACCCTCGGGCGGATCTGCGATGATGCGGCCCGATTTCAGGTCTACGGTCGGCACGATCTGCAGGGTAAAAGGCAAGAGCACGGTGGATTTATACCCTGCCTTGTAAATCTCGAGCAGGTCTGTTGCGCCGTGGTTCTGCACGGCTTTAACGGTGCCGAGAAGAGCCCCACCCGCGTCAAAGACCTCGAGGCCGATCAGGTCGGCGTGATAGAACTCGTCATCAGGCAGCGACGGAAGGCGGTCACGGTCGGCAAAGAGATTTTGCCCCTTGAGCGCATCAGCGTCTTCTTTCGTGACGACACCATGCACGCGCGCGACGAGAGCATTGCCCGTCTGCCCCGTAAGAACGATCGTTGGAAAGCTGCGGCCGTCTTCGGTGTAAAGTGGGGCATAGTCCGCGATCGCCAGAGGATCGGCGCAGAATGATTTGAGACGGGTTTCGCCATGAACGCCGAACGCGCCGCCAAACGCGCCTACGATAACGCGATCCGTGGGGGAGTTTGCGGTCATGGTCTTGCTCCTTGGCAAACGCCTGCGGACCAGATGCCTTGGGCGTCAAGGCAGGCCTGTGTGGCCAGTCCGTGTTGATACCACATTCCGCATCCGAATGCGGCAATGGGAATGAGGAGTTTGCGAAACAGCCAGATCATGTGAAAGCCTCGCTTGGGGGTGGTCGTCCGGATGGTAATCATCCGGACAACCGGCGCAATATTATTCAGCGCTTTCAGCAGCTTTTGCAGCCTTGGCAGCAGCGCGATCCTGAGCGGCTTTGCCCGGAACGGCTTTGTTGGGGTTGTTGCGGGTGGTTTTTGCAACAAGACCAGCAGCTTCGAGGAAGCGTGCAACGCGGTCGGTCGGCTGAGCGCCTTTGCCGAGCCAGAACTGAACGCGCTCTGCGTCGAACTTTACGCGGTCTTCGCTGTCTTTTGCGAGGAGCGGGTTATAGGTGCCGAGCTTCTCGATGAAGCGACCATCGCGCGGCATGCGCGAGTCAGCAGCAACGATCGAGTAGAAGGGGCGCTTTTTGGAGCCGCCACGGGCGAGACGGATTTTCATAGCCATTTGAGTTTCTCCTTTGGATGGCAGGGTGTGGACGGGCTGGGCCTGTCCTTACGATTGGTGTTGTTCGTGGTGTTTGATGACTTCCTGAATGATGAAATTCAGGAATTTCTTAGCAAACTCAGGGTCGAGGTCGGCCTGGGTTGCAAGATCGGTGAGCCGTGCGATCTGGGCTTCTTCGCGGATCGGATCGGACGGCGGCAATTCGTGTTCGGCCTTGAGACGGCCGACGGCTTGAGTGTGCTTGAAGCGCTCGGCCAGAGTGAACACCAAAATGGCGTCCAGTCGGTCGATGCTCTCGCGGTGGCCTTTGAGCAATTGTGCAGCGCGGGTAACGGCGTCAGTCATCATGTCCTCTCAGGCGTTGGGGAGTTCGCGCGGGTAGCGATAGGCCAGACAGCCATCGTGACCAGCAGTTTCGTCAAGCACGGCACCAAGCTTTTCAGCAAGGCGGATCGCGCGGGTGTTCTCGGGGTGGATATAGCTTACCAGAGTGGGCCAGCTCAGAGCATTGAACGCATTGTTGCGGGCCGAACGGGTGGCCTCGAACGCATAGCCCTGACCTTCGAACTCTTCGAGAAAGAGAAAGCCAACCTCTGGCTCGGGATCGCCGAATTCGTGGTCCAGCATCACAAAGCCGAGCGTTTCGAGGTCTTCGTTACGCTCCACGGTCCAAAGACCCGCGCCGCGAAGGACCCAGCCTGCAATAAGCTGGTTGAAGTCGAGCCATGCTTGGTCACGGCTCATCGGTCCATCGACGTATTTACCGCGCTCGGTGCAGACGATCTTGGCATAGTCCTCGAAATCCGTGATGCGCGGCGCACGAAGCGTCACGCGCTCCAGAACGATCCGCGGGAGCGAGCCACGGATACGGTCGGTCGCAACGGCGGCTTGACCTTCGGGTGCGGATTCCCAAGCGCGGCTCATTTCAGGTACTCCGGTTTCGGATGGCGATAGACCCAAACGTCCTTGCCCTCGGGTTGCTTTGCGTCTTTGTCCAGAACCGCGCCGAGTTTTTCGGCAAGTCGGGCCGAGCGGGTGTTGCCGACGCCGACATAGGAAACGGCGGTGTCCCAACCCAGACGGGAGAAGGCATCGTCGATGGCGGCGCGTGCGGCTTCGGTGGCAATGCCTGTGCCTTCAACGCTCGGGTCCCAGACCATCCATCCAATCTCAGTCTCGGGCCAATCGTTCGGGAACCACGGTCCGATCATGGCAACTGCTGTGTCTTCGCCCTTTCGAGTGACGCTCCACATGCCATAACCGCGCATGTCCCAGTGACCAATTTCCCCCGCCAAAGCGCGCCACGCCTGACCCTCGGTCAGGGGGCCACCCACGCCAGCGGCACGTTCGGACGTAAAGAATGCCACGGCGGCATCAACGTCCGAAACGTTCGGCTTGCGCAAGATAAGGCGCTCGGTTTCGAGAGAGGTGAGCATCGGTTACTTTTTCTTTCCCATCAGACCCGAAAGACCACCTGGCAGACCACCGAGACCGCCAAGGCCGGGGAGTTTGCCGCCGGGGAACTGGCCGCCGAGCGCTTTGGCGGCGGCTTCCATGGCTTTGGGGTCGCTCATGTCGGGCATCCCTTCGGGCATACCGCCTTTGCCGAACATTTGTTTCACGGCTTGTTTGAGCGCGCCGCCTTTGCCCATTTTGCCCATCTTCTTCATGACGTCGGCCATCTGCTTTTGCTGCTTGAGCAGCTTATTCAGTTCCGACACTTCGAGACCTGCGCCTTTGGCCACGCGCTTTTTGCGGCTGGCCTGCATCAGGTCGGGGTTGGCGCGCTCGATCTTGGTCATCGAATTGATAAGGGCGATCTGGCGGCGGAGCATCTGGTCGTTGAAGCCTGCGTCCTGCACTTGCTTGGACATTTTCGCCATGCCGGGCATCATGCCCATGAGGCTCTCCATGCCGCCCATCTTGAGCATCTGCTCGAGCTGCATCTTGAGATCGTTCATGTTGAAACGACCCTTCTGGAACCGCTTGATCATGCGCTCGGCCTGTTCGGCCTCGATGGTGGCTTGGGCCTTTTCGACCAGAGCAACGATGTCGCCCATGCCGAGAATACGGCTTGCGATGCGCTCGGGCTCGAAGGTTTCGATCGCATCCATCTTTTCGCCCAGACCGACGAAACGGATGGGTTTGCCCGTGATCGCGCGCATCGAAAGAGCGGCACCGCCACGCCCGTCACCGTCCATTCGGGTAAGGACGACACCCGATACGCCGATCTTGGCGTCGAATTCGGTTGCCACGTTTACCGCGTCCTGACCCGTCAGACCGTCAACGACGAGCAGCGTTTCGCGCGGGTTCACAACGTCGCGGACGTCGGCTGCCTGTTTGATCAACTCTTCGTCGATGTGAAGGCGGCCCGCAGTGTCGAGCATATAGACGTCATAGCCGCCAAGGCTTGCTTGGGTCTTGGCGCGCTTTGCGATGGCGACGGGGTCTTCGCCTTTTACGATGGGGAGCGTGTCGACACCGATCTGGGCACCGAGAATCTGGAGCTGTTCCATAGCGGCAGGACGGTTGACGTCGAGCGATGCCATGAGAACGCGCTTGCCTTCGCGCTCTTTCATACGCTTGGCAAGCTTGGCGGTCGTGGTTGTCTTACCAGAACCCTGAAGACCGACCATGAGAATCGGAGCAGGCGGGTTGTCGATCTTCAACGCACCCGGATCTTCGGCACCTGTCAGAACCGCCACAAGCTCGTCATGCACGATCTTGACGACCTGTTGGCCAGGCGTGATCGACTTGGTGACGGCTTGGCCCGTGGACTTTTCCTGAACTGCTTTTACGAAATCGCGTGCGACGGGGAGCGAGACATCGGCCTCAAGCAGCGCGACACGCACTTCACGAAGGGCGGTCTTGACGTCGTCTTCGCTCAGCGCACCTTGCTTGGTGAGCTTGTCGAATACACCAGAAAGGCGTTCGGATAGATTTTCAAACATGCCTTCGGCCCTCCTTGACCAACACCTATAGCCGATACCTAGGAACCGACCGCTCAAAACACAATCGCGCCCACGGGCGTAACACGCTGGTGGACGGCGATCCCCGCATAGAGGCGAGGACCGGAAGATCAATGCTTCCGGATATCCTGCGCGAATTAAGGGGGTCGGGGGCAAGAGTCAACCCCTTGTGCATCTCGGGGGTCCTTGCTCTCTCCTTCGAAAAAAGGGAGTTTGGTCCCACATTTGATCCAACACGCTGGGACACGCAATGGAGAATTGGGACGAAGTTCGCACGGCCTATCAAGTTGCCCGTTTGGGCACGGTAAGTGGGGCCGCGGAAATCCTCGGGGTGCACCATGCGACCGTGATCCGACATATCGACGCGCTAGAAGCGCGGCTTGGGGTCAAATTGTTCCAGCGCCACGCACGGGGATATAACCCGACCGAGGCAGGGCAGGACCTTCTCAAGATCGCTCAGGCCACAGAAGACCAGTTCAATCAATTGGTGGGCCGTATCAAAGGGCGCGGAGACAGTGTCACGGGAGAGCTTGTCGTTACGTCGCTTTCCGCGCTCTCCCCGCTTATCACGCCTGTGCTGAGTGCTTTTCAGCAGGCCAATCCCAATGTGACGATCCGGTTTTTGACCGGCGAGCGGCTCTTCCGGCTCGAATATGGAGAGGCGCATGTCGCAATCCGAGCAGGCACAGCGCCCGATCAGCCCGACAACGTCGTGCAACCGTTTATGATCCTGCCCACAAGCATGGTCGCCAGCAGAGACTATGTTGAGAAAAACGGTATCCCCGAGAGCGAAAGTGATCTGCAGGCGCATTCTTTCGTCTTTCGGGACAGCCTTGAAACGCGCGCGCCTTTTGCGCGGTGGTTGTCCGAGCGTGTCACGCCCGATCGTTTCACCTTTAGAACCGCCGAAGAAGCGACGATGCTCGATGCCGTGCGCGCGGGCGCGGGGATCGGTTTCTGCCCGTCCTGCGAGATTGCGCGTCTGCCTGAGCTCGTCGAGATTATGGGGCCAAGACCCGAATGGCAGACCGAGCTTTGGCTCGTCACGCATGTCGATCTTCATCGCACCCCGAAGGTTCAGGCGCTTTTGAAGTTTCTCAAAGAGCGTGCCAAGGACTGGGGTTAGTCTTCGTCGACCGAAAGCTCGGCGTCCAGAAACCGCTCGAAGGCATCAAGGTCGAGCCCTTCCATCATCCCGAAACCCTGCATCCATACAGATGCTTCCTTGAGCGCGTTGGGCTCCAGTTTGCACCACTTTACCCGCCCGCGTTTTTCTTGCGTAATCAGCCCTGCGCTGGTGAGGACGCCGAGGTGTTTCGAGATTGCCGCAAGCGACATCTCGAACGGTTCCGCCACATCGGTGACGGCCATATCATCCTCCAGAAGCATCGTGAGGATGCTTCTTCGGGTCGGATCGGCAAGAGCGGCAAAGACCGTATCGAGTTTCGAGGACATGTTGCGATTAAGCCTTCCTTTTCGGAAACGTCAACCAATCGGTTGAATAAGAGTATAAGGCCCAATTGAACCCCGAGGGGCTGTTTTGCCGCAGATCGGATGAATCGGGGCTTTCAATAAAAACATTTAATTTCAGTGAATTAGTTCGGAAAACTTGGAGCGAAACAGCTTCTTGACTCATGGCCCTTCGGATCGTAGCTAATCCCCAACCTTCATGGAGGGAAAGCGGCAGTGTCCGACCCTGAAAAACTCAGCGAAACAGAGCGCATGAAAGCGTTCGAAGAACGTCTCGCAAGAGCCAAACAGGCGGCCCCGACCGAAAACCACATGAAGAAAGACTATTCCCAAGCGCAGCACGCGTGGAGGATGGTTACAGAGTTGGTAGCCGGTCTTTTGATCGGTTTCGTCATCGGATACGGGTTGGACTATGCATTTGGGACCAAGCCGATATTTTTGGTGATATTCATTTTCTTGGGCTTTGCCGCAGGTGTCAGAACCGTGATCGGCTCGGCTCAGGAGCTACAGAAGAAACTGCTGGCAAATGACGCCGGTAAACATGGGGACGACTGACGTGGCAACCGAAGCACATGGCGAAGGCACCGGCCTGGTATTCCACCCACTTGACCAATTCATCGTAAAGCCGCTTTTCGGTGAAGGTCCGGTGCACTGGTACACCATCACCAACGCGACTCTTTGGCTCGCTCTTGCAGCTCTTTCGATCGTTCTTTTGTTTGTTGTCGGGTCGCGTGGCCGTGCCATCGTTCCGAGCCGTTCGCAATCTGTGGGCGAGCTGTTCTATGGCTTCATCTACAAGATGGTCGAAGACGTCACCGGTCATGACGGGGTAAAGTATTTCCCCTACATCATGACGATCTTCCTCTTCATCTTCTTCTCGAACTTCCTCGGCCTGCTGCCGATGTCGTTCTCGCCGACCTCGCACATCGCGACCACCGCTGTTCTCGGCTTTGGCGTGTTCATCGTCGTGACCCTGATCGGCTTTGTAAAGAACGGTATCGGTTTCCTCGGTATGTTCTGGCTGAGCGACGCTCCGCTCGCGCTTCGCCCGATTATCGCGATCATCGAAGTCATCTCTTATTTCGTCCGTCCCGTCAGCCACTCCATCCGTCTTGCTGGTAACATCACCGCAGGTCACGCGATGATCAAAGTGTTTGCCGGCTTTGCTGCAATTGCCGCTGTGTCGCCCATCTCGGTGCTGGCCATTTCGGCAGTTTACGGGCTCGAAGTTCTCGTGGCCGCTATCCAGGCCTACGTTTTCACCATTCTGACCTGCATCTACCTGAAAGATGCGCTGCATCCTGCACACTAAGGTCTGAATACTTTTTCACCGCAATTCCATCGTAAGGAGAAAATCATGGAAGGCGATATCGCACAACTCGGTCAATTCATCGGTGCTGGCCTCGGCGCAATCGGTTCGGGCCTCGCAGCTATCGGTGTAGGTAACGTTGCTGCCAACTACCTCGCAGGCGCTCTGCGTAACCCGTCGGCTGCTGCTTCGCAGACCGCAACTCTCTTCATCGGCCTCGCTTTTGCTGAAGCTCTCGGGATCTTCTCGTTCCTCGTAGCGCTTCTGCTGATGTTCGCAGTCTAATCACTGACGCATCCTTACGGTCGGGGCGCGCGGAATAATCCGCGCCCCCGATGACTATCCAAGGGTCCGACGGAGAGACGAGATGGCGAACGAAACCACAGTGGTCGAACACGGCGCGGATGCCGTTGCACACGGGGCAGAAGCCTCGGGCGCAGCAATGCCGCAACTTGATCCATCGACCTTTTCCAACCAGATTTTCTGGCTCGTAGTCACGCTCGTCGTGATCTACTTCGTCCTGTCGCGCATCGCCCTGCCGCGTATCGGCTCGGTGCTTGCAGAACGTGCAGGGACGATCACCAATGATATCGCTGCTGCCGAAGAGCTGAAGCAAAAGGCCCACGAGGCCGAAGCTGCCTATGAAAAGGCACTTGCCGACGCACGCGCAGAAGCCAGCCGGATCGTCGAAGCCGCCAAGGCCGAGATCCAGTCCGAGCTCGACTCCGAGCTTGCCAAGGCTGACGAGAAAATCGCTGCCAAGCTCGCCGAGAGCACTGCTGCGATCAACGAAATCCGCGAAGGTGCGATCAAGAGCGTTACCGAAGTTGCCAAAGACACCACGAAAGAAATCGTGGCTGCATTTGGTGGCAAGGCCGATGCCAAGACCGTCAGCGCCGCCGTCACCGCGCGTATGAAGGGGTAACGACATGAAAAAGCTCATGACCGCTGCTCTCGCACTGGCCGCATCGCCCGCTTTCGCAGCGTCGGGTCCGTTCTTCTCGCTCGGTAACACCAACTTCATCGTAACGCTTGCGTTCATCGTATTTGTCGGCGTGCTCCTTTACCTCAAGGTTCCGGGCACCGTTGCAAAGATGCTCGACAAGCGCGCCGAAGGCATCAAGCAAGAGCTGAGCGACGCCAAAGCGCTTCGTGAAGAAGCTCAGAGCCTCCTTGCATCTTACGAACGTAAGCAAAAGGAAGTTCAGGAGCAGGCTGCTCGTATCGTTGCCAGCGCCAAAGAAGAAGCGAATGCTGCCGCCGAAAAGGCCAAGCAGGACATCGCAACTTCGGTTGCACGTCGCCTCGCTTCTGCTGAAGAGCAGATTGTCAGCGCGCAGAACGCTGCAATCAAAGAAGTGCGCGACCGTGCGATCACCGTCGCGGTTGCTGCTGCTCAGGACATCATTGCCGAGCAAATGACTGCAACCGATGCGAATAAGCTGATCGAAGATGCCATCGGCACAATCGAGGCGAAGCTTCACTAAGCCTAGCGTCGAAAGACAGGAATTTGGCCCGCTCATCGAGCGGGCCTTTTCATTTGCGCAGTTCGTGATCGAAGCGCTTCTGAGCTATTGCTTCGTTCCGTTCGGCTTTGCGGGCATCCTCGAGCGCCTTTTGAACGTAGTCCAGATGCTTTGACACCGCCTCACGCGCCGCAATCGGATCGCGTGCCTGAAGCGCGTCGTTGATTGCCTTGTGTTGATCGAGAAGTTCGCCGCGCGTCGTGCGCTGTTTGAACATGACCTGGCGGTTATAGAATACGCCCTCGCGCAAAAGTTGATACATCGAACGCATCATATGGAGCATGATGACGTTGTGACTCGCTTCGATGATGGCAAGGTGGAAATCCGCGTCGAGGCGGGCTTCGTCGGTCGCATTGCGCTTGGGGTGTGCGTCGACCATCTTGTGGAAAATGGTGTCGATGACCTTGAGATCGGTATCGGTGCCGATCTTGGCGGCGCGTTCGGCGGCGAGTCCTTCCATATCTCGGCGGAACGAGATGTAATCGAACACTGCCTCGTCATGCTGGGAAAAGAGGGTGATGAGAGCATCGGAAAAAGCGGAACCCAGAACATCGGCAACGAAGACTCCGGCGCCCACTTTGCTGATAAGCAAGCCACGTTCCTGAAGATCGGCAAGAGCCTCGCGAAGAGAGGGACGGGACACGCCCAGCCGTTCACTGAGCTCGCGTTCCGCAGGGAGGCGCTCTCCGGGTCTGAGAATGCCGCGCAGGATCAGGCTTTCGATTTGCTTGACGACTTCCTGAGAAAGCTTTTTTTGATTGATCTTTTCAAACGGCATGACAGGCTCCTGCAATTGGTCAAAATGTATGACCAGAGCGGCAAAAAGAAAAGGGCCGCCCTAAGGCGACCCCTGATAGGTTGATGCGTTTCGACTTACTGCGTCGGCGTAATGACGATTTCAACGCGGCGGTTCTTGGCGCGTCCGACTTCTGTGAGGTTGTCGGCCACCGGTGCATCCTCGCCGCGTCCGACCGACGTGATGCGTGCGGGCGATACGCCAGCGTTGATCAGCACCGAGGTCACGGCCTGTGCACGGCGCTGCGAAAGCTGCTGGTTATATGCCGCGCTGCCGGTGTTGTCGGTGTGACCGATGACCGAAACACGGGTGTTGGGATAGCTGTTCAAGCTGCTGGCGAGCGTGAAGAGATCGGCCTGAAGACCGCCCGTGAGGGTCGCGCTGTCGGTAGCAAAGAGGATATCTTGCGGCATCGACACGATAAGCTGGTTGCCGGTGTTTACGATGCCGACGTTCGACCCGAGGCTCTGGCGCAGTTCGGCTTCCTGCTTGTCGAGGATCGAGCCATAGATTGCACCGCCCGTGCCGCCGACAATCGCCCCGATCAGAGCGCCGTCGCGGCGAGAGTTTGCGTCGTCACCGATTGCCAAACCCGCCAAAGCGCCGAGACCTGCGCCGACAATCGCACTTTGCTGCGCGTTGCGGTTCGGATTGCTCGGATCTTGCAGGCTGCTGGTGCAGGCCGTGGTGAAAGCCAGCGCAGCGACTGCGCCGAGAAGCGTTGTTTTGGTCAATGTCATTGGTCATTCCAATCTGGGTTTTGCGCGCACTATGCGCGATTTGCTCTTCGGTTAAAGCGCAATTTGCTTTGTTATCCAATAACAGCCCAAGAGCGGCAGAGTTCCGCCGCTCGCTAGAAATCCGTTCGAGCCGCTTCATAGGCGAGAAGCGCGCGTTTCACCCCCAAGCCCCAGTGATATCCCCCAAGCTCGCCCGATTTACGCAAAGCACGATGACAGGGAATCAGCCAACTGATCGGATTGCGCCCGATCGCGGTGCCAACCGCCCTCACGGCGTTCGGGCTTCCGATGGAGGTGGCAACATCGGAATAGGTCGTCACATGGCCAGAAGGAATATTGAGAAGCGCTTCCCAGACTTTGATCTGGAAGGGAGCGCCGACAAGGACGAGTGGGGTTCTGGTCGCGGAAATGGACCCAGCGAAAGCCTGCGTCACCCATGTTTCAAGCGCCTCGGGGCGTTCCTTGAAAGTCGCTTTGGTCCAGCGGCGGGTGAGATCCTGCATCGCGCCTTCGGGGCCCATTTCTGCCGAAAATGCCATTCCGCAAATGCCCTTGTCGGTCCCCATCACAAGCGCAGGACCAAAGGGGCTCGGGAACCATCCATAATGGATCACAAGCCCCGCCCCCTCTTGGGCAAAGGTCCCGGGGCTCATCGCTTCCCACCTCAGGAACAGATCGTGCAGCCTGCCTTGGCTTGTCAGTCCCGCCTCGTCCGTGGTTCTGAGTGTGGAATACCTTTGGCGGAGCAGCGCCTTTGCGTGATCGATTGCAAGGTATTCCTGGTATTTCTTGGGCGACACCCCGACCCATTTCGAAAAGACCCGCTGAAAATGCGAGGGGCTCATCCCGAGCCGCGCAGAGAGCTCTTCAAGCGAGAGTCGCGGGGCCTGATCGATGATCTCGATCGCCCGTTGAATCACTCCGAAATGATATGCGTGTTCCTGTTCCATGAGCGCAACGCTATGCCTTTACCCGAAGCGATGCGACCCAATTCTTGCGCATTCGCACTTGTTCCATGCCAAGCGCTTGGGCATACCCGTGCCATGGCAAAGCAACTCGATTATCATACCATCCGCGAGATTTTCACCCGTTTTCGCGCGGCCGAGGCCGAACCCAAGGGCGAGCTTGATCATGTCAACGCCTATACGCTTGTCGTGGCGGTTGCACTTTCGGCTCAGGCGACCGATGCGGGGGTGAACAAAGCCACGAAAGAGCTCTTCAAGATCGCAGATACGCCCGAGAAGATGCTTGCACTTGGCGAAGAGGGGCTGACCGAACATATCAAGACGATCGGTCTTTTCCGTCAAAAGGCCAAGAACGTCATCAAGATGAGCCAGATCCTCGTTGATCAATACGGCGGCGAAGTGCCATGTTCGCGCGCCGCGCTCCAATCTCTTCCTGGTGTGGGGCGCAAGACTGCGAATGTGGTCCTGAACATGTGGTGGAAACAGCCGGCACAGGCGGTGGATACACATATCTTTCGCGTCGGAAACCGCACAGGCATTGCCCCCGGCAAAGATGTGGATGCCGTCGAACGCGCAATCGAAGACCACATCCCCGCCGATTTTCAACTTCACGCACACCACTGGCTAATCCTTCATGGTCGCTATACATGCGTGGCCCGTAAACCCAAATGCGCGGCATGCTTGATCCGCGACCTTTGCGACTTCGAGGATAAGAACCTATGAAAAAATTTCAGGTTGTTGGTATCGGCAACGCCATCGTGGACGTGCTGACCAAGGCAGATGACAGCTTTCTTGAGCTGATGGGCATCGAGAAAGGCATCATGCAGCTTGTCGAGCGGGACCGTGCCGAGATCCTCTATGGCGCAATGGAGGGCCGCACGCAGGCTGCGGGCGGATCGGTTGCGAATACGCTTGCTGGGATCGGCAAACTGGGGCTGCGCACGGGGTTTGTCGGCCGCGTGCACGACGACGCCTTGGGCCGTTTTTACGCCGAAGCGATGGAGCAAGACGGCACACGCTTTGTCAATCCGCCCGTTGCAGGGGGCGAGCTTCCAACCTCGCGGTCGATGATTTTCGTCTCTCCCGATGGCGAGCGTTCGATGAACACCTATCTGGGCATTTCCGCAGAGCTGGGCCCTGACGACGTTGATCTCGACGTTGCACGCGAGGCGGAGATCGTGTTCCTCGAAGGCTATCTCTTTGACAAGGACAAGGGCAAAGAGGCGTTCATCTCGATGGCTCGGGCCTGCCGTGATGCGGGCGGCAAAGCGGGTATCGCGATTTCCGATCCCTTCTGCGTGGAACGCCATCGCGCAGACTTCTTGCGTCTCATCGAGAACGAACTTGATTACGTGATCGGCAACGAAGACGAAATCAAATCGCTTTGGGAAACCGACGATCTTGAGGCCGCTCTCGCCAAGACCGTCGCGATCTGTCCGCTCGTCGCGTGCACCCGCTCGGGCGACGGGGTGACGATCATCGCCGGCGCAGAGCGCGCCGACGTGCCCGTGGAAAAGATCGTCCCCGTGGACGCTACAGGCGCTGGAGACGGATTTGCCGCGGGTTTCCTCTATGGTCTCGCTTTGGGCCGCGATCTAGAGACATGCGGCCGCATCGGGTGCACCGTGGCGGGCGAAGTGATCCGCCATATGGGGCCACGCGCCCAGAGCGATCTCAAAGCGCTCCTCGCTGCCCAGAACCTTTCATAAGAAAAGCCGGCGCACGCCGGCTTTTTCATTAGTTCCCGAGTTTGGCATGCACCTCGGCGAGGTCGATCTCGCCGATCGGCATTTTGTTCGCCGGATTCTCGAAGTCGTATTTGAACAGCAAGAAATCCTTTTTGTAGATTTCATAGACCAGATGCATCGAGAGATCGTCGAAATAGTCCTCGACAGGATGAAGCCGTTTCGGGCCGTGGCCTTCGCTCTCGTTGAAGCGCGGTATTTGCTTGAGGTCCACGAACTTCGGCGTGTCGATATTATCGAGCACCGATTGCATGCCTTCGTTGAATTTCTCTGTCCAGAAAATGTTGTCGTATCTCCCGCCGTTACAGATGAACGTCGAGATGTGCCCGCTCATCGCAGACCAATGGATATCGGGGTCCATGGGGCGGCGGTATTTGATGGTATCACGCGCAAAGAGCAAAAACCGGCGGAAGGATTTGATCTGGTCGAACTCGAACCCGTTTTCCGGATCTCCGACTTCAATGCCGTATTTCTGGATCAACAGAGGAACGAGGTTGCCGCGATAGCGTTTGCCGTTACGTTGAATCCCGCAAATCTTGTCAAAGAAGGAAGACAGGATTCGGGTGTAGGGATTGCGCACACAGGTAAAGGCATAGGAGGTGTGCTTTTGCACATTCTCGGTGATCTTGGGCTGGCTCGCTTCGATCGACCATTTATGCATTCCGCCTTGGGCGTCGTGGATATCCCCGTCGAAAAATTTGCCGTGATCTGAATAAAACATGATCTGACCGATCGTCGAGCACGCACATTTCGGCACGACGCGGTAGACCACGCTCTCGCTTTCCGTCATCCAAGTACCGGGAAAACCCATTAAACCGCCTCCAACTTTGCAATGGTCAGGTTGAATCCTGCACTCTGCGATTGATATTTTCGTATAAAAACCAAACTTTGCCTGTTTATTCAACGGCTGTTCAGGGTATCAAGCATAAACTAAGAGCCTGAAAACCCCTTATTGTTTCTATTATGGCAAAAATCGCATTCATTCTTCTCTGTCACAAGGATCCTGATGCGATCATTTTTCAGGCGCAGCAGCTTACGGCTGTGGGTGACTTTATCTCGATCCACTTCGACGCACGAGCGCCCAAAGCCCATTTCGAAAAGATAAAATCGGCTTTGGCCGACAATCCGAACGTCGCTTTTGCCAAAAAGCGAATCAAATGTGGATGGGGGGCGTGGAGCCTTGTGCAGGCGACGCTTTATGCGGTCGAGGCCGCGGTCGAAGCTTTCCCGCGAGCGACCCATTTCTACATGGTGTCGGGCGACTGTATGGCTATCAAATCGGCCAAATACGCCAAGCGCTTTCTCGATACCCACGATGTTGACTATATTGAGAGCTTCGATTTCTTCGAAAGCGACTGGATCAAAACGGGGATCAAAGAGGAACGCCTGATCTATCGGCATTTCTTCAATGAACGCACCCAGAAGCGTCGTTTTTACTGGTCGCTTGCCGCGCAGCAAAAGCTTGGCCTCTCGCGCAGCATTCCCGCCGACATTCAAGTCCAGATCGGAAGCCAATGGTGGTGTCTTCGTCGCCGTACCATCGAATGGATTCTCGATTTCAGCCGCAAGCGCAAAGACGTCATGCGTTTCTTTGCCACCAGCTGGATTCCGGACGAAACGTTCTTTCAGACACTCGTTCGCCATCTCGTTCCCGACAAAGAGATCGAGACGCGCACGCTCACATTCTTGATGTTTACCGACTACGGTATGCCTGTGACGTTCTATAACGATCACTATGACTTGCTCTTGTCGCAGGACTGTCTCTTCGCCCGCAAAATCAGCCCCGAAGCAAAAGAGCTCAAGCGGCGTCTTGGTCGTCTCTATGCCTCGGGTCGCGAGGATTTCAAAATCTCGAACGAGGGGCGGAGTCTCTTTAAATTCCTGACGGGGCGTGGACGGGTCGGACGTCGCTTTACGCCGCGCTTTTGGGAGGTGGAGACCTCATTGGGTCGAGAGAGAGAGCTTTTGATCGTTGCCTGTAAAAAGTGGCATGTCGCAAAACGTCTTATCGGTTCGATCAAGCATTTCACGGATATTCCGGCGCTCGATTTCCTCTTCAACGAAGAGAGCACGCCGCTCCCTGATCTTGGGGGCATCGAAAAGACACTTGAAAAACGGCATCGTCACCGCCGAGCGTTGATGCGTATGCTGTTCGACTACCATGAGACGGATCGTCTGATCATCTGTCTCGATACGGCAAGCCTCGATCTGATGCAGGACTTTTTCTCGGATCGGTCCAAGACCCAGCTCTTGGAGATCGACTGCGAGTTCAGCAACGAATATCTGGAAGGTCATGCGAAACGTGTCGGGCTTGCGGGGGAACAGACCTCGGCAGAAGCGATGGCGCTTTTGTTGCCGACCGTTCTCAATGACGTCCTGTTCGAAAGCGACCGTATAAGAGACGCGAATTTCCCCGATCACCTGAAGCTTCGTGAACGGGGAACGGTCGAGGAAAATGCAGAAGTGCTTGAAGAGTTCTTGGACATCAGCAAAGACTTGGCGCGACAAATCGCTGAAACCCCTTATCTTTTTTATGACTGAGGCCTCCTATGTCTTTTGCTTACGACGATCAGAACGTTTTCGCGAAAATCCTGCGCGGTGAAATCCCGAACAAGACCGTTTACGAGAACGAGCACGCTCTTGCTTTCGAAGACATTGCGCCCCAAGCGCCGATCCACGTGCTTGTGATCCCCAAGGGCCCGTATATGAGCCTTGACCATTTCGCGATGGAGGCAAGTGCCGAAGAGCAGGTCGGCTTTATGAAAGCCATTGCCGAAGTCTGCAAAATCGTCGGGGTCGAGGATGGGTTCCGCGCCATCGCAAACACGCGCGACCATGGGCATCAGGAAGTGCCACATTTGCACGTCCACATCTGTGGAGGCAAACCGCTTGGACCGATGCTGGTCCGCTAAGGGTTACAAATCGCGAGGCACTCTGAAATCGACAAGGGTGCCCGCCGTGATCCCGATCCAGTCGGTTTGGCCGAAGTCGATGATCGCAGTAGCGCCCGTCGGATAGCGATAAAAGTCGGGGTGGTCGGGCTCGTCCTCCAAAAGTGCATTGGCCAAAGCACCTATGCCGGGATTATGGGCGATAATCTGCACGTTTGCCGCTTGGACTGTGCCGAGAAGGGCGAGGATGTCCTCTGGTTCGGCAAGATAAAGTGCGTCGAGAACCGTGATTGCGGGCGCGTGATCATAGCCCAATCCACGGAGTGTTTCCTGCGTGCGGGTGGCCGACGAACAGAGCACCTCTTGCGGCTCATATCCCATCGACCTGATCCATGCGCCGATCTTGGGTGCATCGGCCTTGCCGCGTGCATTCAGACTTCGGTCTTTGTCGTCGAGCGCGGGGTTGCCCCAGTCGGACTTTGCGTGACGTGTCAGGATCAGGCGGAGTGTCATCTGTGAAAATAACTCATGTGATGCGCGGATTGTTCGGAAAGTCGGTTTGTTCCGGCAGGGCACGCACGACGCGCACGGCAGCCGTTGGAGAGACATTCCTGACCTTCGGAACTGTCAAGAAAGGCGTGGCATTTGGGCACGTCGTAACCGTTCGGCCCCATTGCCCCCACGGGACAAGACGTCGTGCAGGGCTTCGCACAGCCAACGCAGGGCGAGGGGATATATTCGGTGGTGATCTGCTCCGAAAGCGCGATTGCGCCCCGAAACGAAGCGAAAAGTCCTGCGCGTTGCGATGTCAAAAGCGCAACGGGTGAGACATGGACTTCGCCGCCGTCGATCGCCCATGTGTAAAACGGGTGATAGGGCGGGCCGCCAAACGGAAAGAAGGGCTCACCACCTAGACGCAGCGCCAGTTCAGATATGACCCGCAATGACCACCGATCGAGTGGATCGGGTGTGCCGTCACATGCCTCGGGCGACTGTTGCACGTGGGACCAAAACAAAGGTTCATTGGGCGACAGGAGAATCAAAGAAGCCGCCCCGTTCGGGAGCGGCTTTTCAATGGTTGCTTGGACAACGCCCGAAATCGTCAAACCTTCTGCATTTGCGAGGGCTTCGATTTCAGCGCGCTGCATTGTCATCCCCGACGCGGCTTTACGCGGCTTTCGGTCGAGCGAATGATCGAACCTGCGCCGTGTTCGGTGAAGAGCTCCAGAAGGCTTGCATTCGGAAGACGACCATCAAGGATCACAACCGCCCGAACGCCTTCTTCGATTGCCGCTAGCGCTGTTTCCGTTTTGGGGATCATACCGCCGGCGATGACGCCGCGTTCGATCATATCGCGGACCTGATCGGGCGAGAGCTGGGTCACGACTTCGCCGGTTTCGTCTTTGACGCCCGGAACATCGGTCAAAAGAAGCAGACGGTCGGCCTTGAGCGCGCCGGCAATGGCGCCAGCGGCCGTGTCGCCGTTGACGTTGAAAGTTTCGTTCGGCTGCATCCCCGTTGCAACGGGTGCGATGACTGGAATGATGCCTGCATTAAACAGATCGTGCAAAACCTGAACATTCATCTCGACAGGTTTGCCGACAAAGCCCAATTCGGGATCATCCGCCTCGCAGACCATCAGATCGTCATCCTTGCCGGAGAGACCGACCGCACGGCCGCCCTCGTCCATAATCGCCTGAACGATGCGTTTGTTGACGAGACCCGTCAGCACCATTTCCACGACTTCGACGGTGGCTTTGTCGGTCACGCGCTTGCCGCGCACGAATTCAGACTTGATCCCCAAACGACCGAGAAGGTCATTGATCATCGGGCCGCCCCCGTGAACGACCACAGGGTTGAGACCGACCTGACGCATCAGAACGACGTCGCGGGCAAAGTCGGCCATGGCCTCGTCGTCACCCATTGCGTTGCCGCCGAACTTGATCACCACGATCGCGCCGGAATAGCGCTGGAGATAGGGAAGAGCCTCCGACAATGTGCGGGCGGTGGCGATCCAGTCACGGTTCATATTCTGCTTCCTCACGGTCCTGCCTTTCCAAATAGGCTTTAGTCGATGTTTGCGATGATGGCCCGAAGCGTCGAGACGCCATCCCCCTTTTCGGAAGAGGTGATGATGATTTCGGGGAATGCTGCTGGGTGCCGACGAAGAGCCTCGCGCGTGCGCGCAAGCGATTCTTCGCGCTCCGAGGCTTTGACCTTGTCCATCTTGGTCATGACCACCTGAAAGGTCACAGCCGATTTGTCGAGCAGCGTCATGATTTCTTCATCCACAGCTTTGGCACCGTGGCGCGAATCGATGAGAACGAAAACACGGCGAAGCGTTGGGCGTCCAGAAAGGTATTGCTTCAACAGGCGCTGCCATTTTTCCACCACCGCAACAGGCGCGTTGGCAAAGCCATATCCCGGAAGGTCGACGAGGTAGTGCTCATCGCCTACGGTGAAAAAGTTGATCTCTTGTGTGCGTCCCGGCGTGTTGGACGCACGGGCGAGATTCTTGCGGCCCGTCAGCGCATTGATCAGGCTGGATTTGCCCACGTTGGAGCGCCCCGCAAAGCAAACTTCGATCCGGTCGGCAGGGGGCATGCCGTTCATGGCGACCACGCCCTTGAGGAACTCTACGGGACCCGCAAAGAGAAGCCGCCCCGTTTCAAGGCTTGCATCATCGGGAGTTTCGACTTCTGGAAAATGTAACTGCATGTGACCCGTATATCAGATGCGCAAAGCGCTCGCCCATAGGAAAACCGCCCCGAAATCGGGGCGGTGATCTGTTTTACTTTTTCGCTTCGGCCGGTTTGCGCCGGAAGGTCGCGAGGATGTTTCCGAAGACATCCGGCTTGTGGCCGTGGCTGCGCATGATCGTGTACTGCTGCAGGAAAGTGATCGTGTTGTTGGTGATCCAGTAGAGCACGAGACCACTTGCGAACGATCCGAGCATGAACATGAAGACCCAAGGCATCCACGCAAAGATCATCTTTTGCGCAGGATCGGTGGGCGCGGGATTCAGCTTTTGTTGGAGCCACATCGAAATGCCGAGGAGGATCGGGAGGATGCCAAGCGAGAAGATAAAGAAAATGCTTCCCGGTTCTGGCGTTGCCCAGTTGAACAGCCCGAAGAGGTTAAGGATCGACGACGGATCGGGTGCCGAGAGGTCGCGAATCCAGCCAAGCCACTCTGCATGGCGAAGTTCGATCGTGACGAAAATCACTTTGTAGAGCGAGAAGAAGATCGGGATCTGGATCAGGATCGGAAGGCAACCCGAAGCAGGGTTCACCTTGTTGTCCTTGTAAAGCTTCATCATCCCTTGCTGGAGCGCGGCGCGATCATCGCCGACACGCTCTTTAAGCTTTTCCATCTCGGGCTGAAGCTCTTTCATGCGAGCCATAGACACATACGACTTGTAAGCCAGCGGAAGGACGAGCGCCTTGAGGATGATGGTCAGCGCCACAATGGACCAACCCATGTTGCCGATACCCGCATTGAGCGTGTGCAACAGCCAGAAAATCGGCTTGGTCAGGAAGAAGAACCAACCCCAGTCGATCGAGTCGATAAATCCGTCGACATTGTCATTGTTCTGGTACTCGCGGATGGTCTCCCACTCCTTTGCCCCGACAAAGAGACGGGTGTCGACCGATGTGGACGACCCTGCAGAAATCGTATGGACGGGCTGGACAGCCTCGGCCTGATAGAGTTCGCGGCTTTCGAAGTACTTAGAGACCGAGCGGAACGGCGTATCCTGTGCGGGAATGATCGTGGTCATCCAATAGTGGTCAGTGTAACCGATCCAACCTTTTTCAGCCACTTCGATGCGTTCTGCCTGGGTCTGGTCAAGCTCGCTCAGGTCGTATTTGCGGATGTTCTTATACTTGGTCTGTTCAAGGACACCGTCCGACATGCGTACAAGACCTTCGTGAAGAACGAAGAAATTCTTGAGCCCGTCGGGTTCGGTCACGCGGCGCAAAAGACCATAGGGACGCAGCGCGATTTGTCCGCCCGATGCGTTTTCGACCGACTGCGAGATCGTGAACATAAAGTTTTCATCGACCGAATAGGTTTGGCGGAATGTCTGGCCCGCGCCGTTTTCCCAAACGAGAGTGACGGGCGTGCTCGGGGTAAGCTTATCCCCCGCCTCAATCGACCAGAGTGTCTCCGGGCCGGGGACGGCATCGGCGGCGATACCTTCGGCGGCAGCCCAACCAAAGGCTGCGTAATAGGCATCGTTCTCGCCGACGGGACGCATGAGACGCACGGTCTCGGAGTCTTCGTCCAGTGTGAGCGTGTATTTGCTTAGGTAAATGTCGTCGATGCGACCGCCGAGAAGCGAGATCGAACCAGCAAGGTTTTCGGTCTCGATCTGGACGCGGGGTGCTTCGGAGACGGTGGCTTCACCATCGGTTGCCGTGGTCGCAGCCGTTTCGACAGCCGGAGTTGCATCTACAATGGTTTGCTCTGTGGCAACAGCCGGATCAACCGTGTTTGCCGTGTCTTCTGGTGGGAATAGCCAGAACCATACAAGGATCACGACAAAGCTGAGCGCTGTCGCGAAGATTAGGTTCTTGTTCTGATCGTCCATCTGAACCGCCGTTTTCGCGTTGGAAATGATACGGCGGTTCAATAGGTCAAGGCTCCAAAGGTCAAGCGGTTTTCAGTGAAAAAAGCCTCTTTCACGGCATTGTCGGCGCAGTTGTGAACTTATGTCGCCCTCAGTCGCGGACGATGCGCGGCCAGATGTGACCTGATCCATGTCTCGGTCTCTTCCTTGGGCATGGGTCTTGCGATTCCGAAGCCTTGGATATGGCCGCAGCCCAACGCGCCGAGCATTTCATGTTCGCCTGCGGTCTCCACACCCTCTGCCAGCGTTTCAAGCCCGAGCCGTTCAGCCATCGTGAGGATCGCCGCTACCATTTTTTGTTGTTCGGCGTCCTGGTCGATGCGGGTGACAAAGCTTCTGTCGATTTTGATCCGCTCGATGCTGTAGCGGCGAATCGACGTGATCGAAGCGTGTCCTGTGCCAAAGTCATCAAGGTCGAGACGACATCCAAGCTCGGCAAGTCGGGAAAGATTCTGGATGACGAGATCGTCTTCGTGATCGGCGACCACGGTTTCGAGAACTTCGACCGCAAGCCTGCAAGGCTCCAGCGCGAAGCGATCCAGCTCCTGCCTGATCTTGTCGACAAGCCCAGGGTCCCTGAGTTCGGTATTGGAAAAATTCACACCGATGCGCGGTACATAAAGTCCGCTCCGGTCCCACGCGTGAAGTGCACCAAGCGCGTCGCGGACCATGACCTCTGCCAGTTTGTCCATGAGCCCCGCTTCTTCCAGAGCAGGGAGAAATTCGATCGGTGGGATCAGTCCGCGTTCGGGATGCTTCCAACGAGCGAGCGCCTCAAGACCTGTGAGGTCGCCAAATTTCGTCCCGACTTGCGGTTGGAAGAATGCGCGAATTTCCCCCCGCTCCATCGCGCCGCTGACCTGAGCAATAAGATCGCTTCGGCTCGTGATCCGCGTCTGCATTGCCTCGGAATAACTACGGATTGCACCCGGGCCGTGGCGCTGGGCCTCGATCAAAGCGGTCGTGGCGGCCTGAAGGATCTTTTCTCCCGAAGGTGCAGGGAGGCGGGACGCAAGACAGAACCCAGCCGAGGCCGTCAGATAGACATTCGCGCCATCTATCGGAATCGGAGCAGCAATCGCCTGTTGGATTCTCGAGGAAAGCTGGATCGCTGCCTCGAGGTTCAATCGCCGAATGGGGGAGAGCAGAACCCCGAAGACCGCACCGTCAAGCCGGACAGCGGCGTCGGTTTCACGCACGGTTGCGCAGATACGCTCGGCGACTATGCGCAGCATCAACTCGACGGAGGGCCGCGAGTGCTTTTCCTCGATCACGCGAAAGCGGTCGATTTCAAAAACGATTGCTCCCGTTGCAAACCCCTTGCGGGCAGAGGTGGCGAGCGTCTCGTCAAGCCGTCGGATCGCACAATCGCGCAGCATTAATCCCGTGAGCCAGTCTTTGCTCGGCTCTTCTGTCTTTTTGCTCAGTGGCCCCAAAGCGAGCGCGGCCGGAAATGCGACGGCTGTCGCCGTTGCGCCGGTCGTTCCGCCCAAGGCAAAGGCGACACCGATTCCGGCAGGCATGCTCGCAAGGAGCGCAAGCCGTTTGTTCCGCGGTGTATTGAGCCGACGCATGCCTTCAAAAAGGCGGTTCCGAGTGCTTTGCATAATCCGATTTCCCATAGCCCCAACCAAAAGTGACAGGGACAAAATAGGAACATCAGGCTGACATAGGCGTTAACGCAGGTCGGGAATATCGCTCGAATTGTCACGATCTTTGGGGTTCAGCTCGAGCCCTTTGAAATCGAACAGGTTGGGGTCCAAGAGATGCGAGGGACGCGCGTTCATCAAAGCGCGGAACATCACCTGACGTCGACCGGGGCGGTTTTTTTCCCATCCGTCCAGAATGCCTTTGACCTGTTGTCGCTGAAGCCCGTCCTGCGAACCACAAAGATCGCAAGGAATGATTGGGTAATTCATTGATTTGGCGAACTTCTCACAGTCCTCTTCGGCCACATGCGCAAGCGGACGATAGACAAAGAGATCGCCTTCTTCGTTGACTAGTTTGGGCGGCATCGTCGCAAGACGCCCGCCATGGAACAGGTTCATAAAGAAGGTTTCGAGAATATCATCGCGGTGATGGCCGAGCACCACGGCAGAACATCCCTCCTCGCGCGCGATGCGATAGAGATTGCCGCGCCGCAGGCGTGAACACAGGGCGCAATAGGTGCGACCTTCGGGGACTTTGTCCTTAACGATGGAATAGGTGTCTTCGTATTCGATCCGATGGGGAACACCCATTTTTTCAAGGAATTCGGGAAGAACGGATGCCGGAAAGCCCGGCTGCCCCTGATCAAGATTGCAGGCAAGCAGCTCCACAGGCAGAAGCCCGCGCCATTTGAGCTCGTACAGGATCGCGAGCATTGTATAGCTGTCTTTTCCTCCCGAAAGGCAAACAAGCCAACGGGCGTCGCGTTCGACCATCCCGTATTGCTCAATCGCCTCGCGCACATTCTGGACAATGCGTTTGCGGAGCTTTTTGAACTCGGTGGTCTTGGGCGCGCCGTGAAAGAGCGGGTGGATATCGTCGCAATCGTCAAGCATGAGCGTGCTTTAGTCCTGATAAGGGTTTGCAGCAAGAAACCTTTTGGCTGCGGACATGGGGCGGGGTCAATTTCGGCGGGTCTTGTCGGGAACGGGATCATATCCCGAGCCGCCCAGCGGATGGCACCGACCGATGCGTCTTAGGGTGAGATAGGTGCCTTTGAACGCGCCGTGCTTTTCAAGTGCTTCGAGAGAATAGGCCGAGCAAGTCGGCTGAAAACGGCAGCCATGTCCCACCCAAGGCGAAAACAAAAGCCGATATGCCCGCACGGGGAGCGCGACGAGATGCGCAAGCGGGCTCATTCATGCACCTTGCGGAGCGCAAAGCGCAGGTCTTTTTGAAGCAAGACGAAATCGCGTGTCGCCGTCGCTTCTTTGCGCCCCACGAGCACATAGTCCCATCCCGCTTTGCCCGCGTCGTTGAGGACAAGCCGCGCGATTTCCCGAAGACGGCGCTTTGCGCGGTTGCGCGCCACAGCATTGCCGACCTTTTTCGAGCAGGTGAAACCAACACGGAACGGGGCGCTGTCCTCACGGAATCGCGCTTGGAGCAAGAACGCAGGCGTGCCTTGCTTGCGGGCGTTCGAAGCCCGCACGAAATCAGCCCGTTTTTTTATGACCGCAGGAAGAGCAAAAACCGCCTGAGACGAAGCCTCGGCGGTTTCAACTTTTTCCGTTTCCAGCGAGGTCATCTGACCACGCGGAGCGCTTAGGCGCTCAGAACCTTGCGGCCGCGTGCGCGACGAGCATTCAGGATCTTACGACCATTTTTGGTAGCCATACGAGCACGGAAGCCGTGACGGTTCTTGCGAACTCGGTTCGAGGGTTGGAACGTGCGCTTCATCGCGTTCTCTCCGAATAACTGCGGGCCGAACCGCATTATGCGGGATTCGAGGCCAATGAACTTTTCGAAGCCCTGCCATAGAGGGGGGCTCGATCCATGTCAACGTGTCCGAACCGTGGTTTTTAGAAAAACTCGGAAAACTCGCGCTGAAACATCGGGTCAATCCCTCGTGACAGGGCTACCACCTTTCATCTGGATAGGCCATCTAGGGTTTGAAGTCGAATGAGAGCGCCCGGATGCCTGCACATTTCCCTAAATGGTTGCCCCTCGCGGGAATCGCTTTTGTCGCCATCGCGGGGGCGTTTTTGCTGCGTGATGTGTTGACCTTCGAAGTGCTCCAGCAAAACCGCTCGGCGCTTCTGGCCTTTCGTGACGAGAACTATCTACTTACGGCGCTTGCCCTTATCGGGTTCTATATTGGTCTTGTGACCTTTTCGTTGCCTGGTGCGACCTTGGCGACGCTGACGGGCGGGTTCCTGTTCGGAGTCTTTCCGGGTGTGCTGTTCAATATGACGGGCGCGACCATCGGAGCGGTGCTGATCTTTCTGGCGGCGCGGCGCGGTTTCGGGGAACGCCTTGCGGCAAAGATGGACGCAAGCTCGGGATTGGTTCAAAGGCTCAAGGTCGGGATCGACCGCAATCAGTGGGAAATGCTCTTTCTCATCCGTTTGATGCCTATCGTGCCGTTTTTCGTCGCCAATCTTCTTCCCGCTCTGATGGCTGTTCCCCTTTATCGTTTTGTCGTCACGACCTTTTTGGGAATCATGCCGGGCGCCTTGGTCTATACCTCGGTCGGCGCGGGGCTTGGGGAAGTCTTCAATCGTGGGGAAACCCCCGATCTGGGCGTGATCTTTGCGCCGCAAATTCTCTTGCCGATTCTGGGGCTCTGCGCACTTGCGGTCCTGCCGATCGTGATCAAGTCCCTTAGGGGCGGAAAGGTCATCTGAATGAAAACGATTTCCACGGATATTTGTGTCATCGGCGCAGGCTCGGGCGGGCTTTCCGTTGCTGCGGGCGCGGTTCAGATGGGGGCACGGGTCGTTTTGATCGAGGGCCACGAAATGGGGGGCGATTGTCTCAATTTTGGCTGTGTGCCCTCCAAGGCGCTGATCTGGGCCGCCAATCAAACCCCGCCGCTGGAATTTGCAGCCGCCAAAGATCACGTCGAGGCGACCATCGAAACGATCGCTCCAGTGGACTCGCAGGATCGGTTCGAAGGGCTGGGGTGCACCGTCATTCGGGACTATGCCCGTTTCGAGACCCCCAAAACCGTGATCGCAGGGGACACGCGCATCAAGGCGCGCCGCTTTGTCATCGCGACGGGCTCATCCCCCTTCGTGCCGCCCATCGACGGGCTGCGCGATGTTCCGTTTTTCACCAACGAGACGATTTTTGATCTGCGCGATAGGCCCGAGCATCTTGTCATCATCGGCGGCGGTCCGATCGGCATGGAAATGGCCCAAGCGCATCGTCGGTTGGGCTGCCGCGTCAGCCTGATCGAAGCGGGGGACGTCCTCGCCAACGAAGACCCCGAGTGTCGCGCTTTTGTGCGCCAAAGTCTGATAGATGATGGAGTCGAGATTTTCGAACAGACGAAGGTCACACGGGTATCTGGCAAAGAAGGTGCCGTCGAAGTGCATAGCGAGGAACACCTGATCCTCGGCACCCATCTTCTTGTGGCGGTCGGAAGACGCGTGAATGTTGACAAGCTTGATCTTGCGGAGGGCGGTGTTGAATTCGATCCCAATGGGGTCAAAGTCGATGCGGGGCTTCGCTCGGTGTCCAACCGCCGTGTCTATGCCATCGGTGATGTCGCGGGCGGGATGCAATTCACCCATGTCGCGGGATATCATGCGGGCGTTATTATCCGATCCATGCTCTTTGGTTTGCCTGCCAAGTCCTCTCACGCGCATATCCCGCGTGCTACCTATACCCACCCCGAACTCGCGCAAATCGGCCTGAAAGAATCGGAGGCCCGCGAGAAATACGGAGACAAGCTTGAGGTTGTTCGATTCGGCTATGAACACAATGACCGCGCTATCGCCACCAAACGCACCAAAGGCTTTATCAAGGTCATGATCGTCAAGGGACGCCCCATCGGGGTTTCGATCGTCGGGGCGGACGCAGGGGAAATGATCGGCGTCTGGGCGCTTGCCATCGCGAACAAGCTTAAAATGTCGGCGATAGCGGGGATGGTTTTGCCGTATCCTACACTCGGAGAGATTAACAAACGCGCTGCGGGAACCTATTTCTCTCCTAGGCTCTTTGAGAGCAATATGGTCAAAACAATCGTGCGCTGGGTGCAAAGGCTGCTTCCCTAACCACGTGGAGGCAAAATGTTTAACTCGCTCTCTGGGCGATTTCTGATCCTGACGACAGTCTTTGTCATGCTGGCAGAGGTGCTGATCTTTGTGCCTTCTGTTGCGCGCTATCGTCAGGACTATCTTTTGCTGCGTCTCGAACGCGCCCAGATCGCCTCTCTCGCGCTTCTGGCCGAAGATATGATCTCGGAAGATCTCGAGGCGGAACTTCTTGCGAACGCAGGTGTGTTCAACGTGGTGCTTCGACGTGACGAAGTGCGCCAACTTGCGCTTTCCTCTCCAATCCCGAAGCCTGTCGAGGCAAGCTATGATCTGCGCGACCCATCGGCATGGAGCTTGATCGTCGATGCGCTCGCGACTTTGGTCCAGAGCGGTGATCCGATCATCCGCGTGATCGGCAATCCTGTTCAGGACGGTGGTCTTTTGATCGAAGTCACGATGGAACAGGCCCCGCTCAGGCTCGCCATGCTGGACTACGGTGTGAATATCCTCGCGCTCTCTGCGGTGATCTCGATCATTACGGCGCTCTTGCTGTTTCTTGCGGTGCGCGCCTTTCTCGTTTCGCCGATCAAAGGCGTGATCCGTCATATGAAAAGCTATGCCGAGGCGCCCGAAGACGCGCGGCGGATCATCGAACCTTCGGCTGGCGTGATCGAATTACGGGATGCGGAAATCGCGCTGCAGAGCCTTCAGACACAGCTTACCGCCGCCCTCAAACAGCGCGAGCGTCTTGCTCAATTGGGCGAGGGGGTCGCAAAAGTTAGTCATGATCTGCGTAATATCCTTACTTCGGCCCAGCTTTTCGTGGATCGGATAGAAGCCTCCGAGGACCCTGCTGTTCAACGTCTTGCGCCCAAGCTTGTGAATTCTATCACCCGCGCGGTGAACCTGTGCGAGACCACCTTGGCATTCGGCAAGGCGCAAGAGCCGCCACCTGCCTTGCAGCGATTGAGCCTCGCGCGACTTGTCGCGGATGTCATCGATGGGGAGCGTTTGGCCGCAGGGGGGTATGATCTCTCCTTTTCCGAGGATATCCCCGCCGGCATGATCGTCCGCGCGGACAACGAACAGCTTTATCGCGTGATCTCGAACCTCGTGCGCAACGCTCGTCAGGCGATTATGGCGACAGGTAAATCAGGCGAGATCAATATTCATGCCGAAGAGACGGATCGGGCTTGGTATATCGGTGTCACAGATACAGGACCGGGTCTGCCCAAACGTGCGCGGGAAAACCTGTTTCGGGCATTTCAGGGGGGCGTCGCCAAGGGGGGCTCGGGTCTTGGTTTGGCGATCGCCGCAGAACTGGTGCGTGGACACGGCGGAACCCTTGATCTGATCCGCACAGATCAGAGCGGAACCGAGTTTGGAATCACTCTCCCCAAGACTGAAATCTCTGGCCTTTGAAAGTAAAAGAAAAAAACTTTCATTTTCGCTCTTGCAAACCTTTGGGCCTAGGGATAGATCACCCTCACTCTAGCGCGGACTGGTAGCTCAGTTGGATAGAGTACTTGACTACGAATCAAGGGGTCGGGGGTTCGAATCCTCCCCAGTCCGCCATTTCCCAAAATCTCCGAATTGAATATCGCCTTCCGGCGCCGATGCGCGGTGCGACTCAATTGTTCGTGCTTTTGGCGACGCTTCGGGGTTATCAATTACATTGCCGATAGGTGTAGTCGCCGTATTCGATCCAATGTTTACTGCCGTCCTCAAAGACCAGCATTTCGCCACCATTGTCGAGGAGCAGTGCCCTGACGAACCCCTCGGGAGCGGGCTCGTTGTTTCCGCACCATGAATAGGCGGTTATGCCTTCTTCGCGACGGAACGTCTTCTCGCCCGTGAGCGTGTTCTCTTCGGAAATATGGACGAAAATCCTTTCCTCTCGCCGCCCATCGCTGCCGTATTCGATCACCCGCTTGATCGTGCCGCCGCCGCAATAGACGCGTCCTTCCGGCGCTTCGATGGTCGGTGTGCTTGTGCAGGAGGCTGCGAAGGCGAACGCGCAAAAGACACCCCCAAATCTGGCGCGACGGTAAAGGTTCATCGAACTCATACTCCCAGCGGTATTAATCCGATGCTGATCCCGAAGACATCGCGAGTCAAAAGCATTTTTCAGCCCGCACTTTTTGCGGACCTTGTTGTTCGCCTAGACAGAGGAGTTCAACCGAGTTCAGGACAACACATTGGGTGACTCTCCATACGCAGTGCAGGCGTCGGTTCAATTTGAGTTTTCGGATTCCGTGATTGCTTGTTATCGTCTTGGAAAGTGTATCAGTTCGAGTGACGAGGGCAGAATGAAGATATGGCTAGCTTCCTTTGGAATTGCGCTCTTTGTGCATAATGCAATGGCGCAGGAGACAGCCGAACAGTTTCATTTGGTTGGCGTTCACGAATACGATGCCGCCGAGCTTCTCCAATATGCTGCGCACTTTGCTCTTCTGGATGGCGAGATCGATGGCCAGCGGCTCGCGGCATTGATCGGTCAGATTTATCAAGAAGATGGCTATGTTCTTGCAAACGTAACGCTGTCCTCGGATGGGAAAACAATCGTGGTCGACGAGGGCCGCGTCGGGTCGGTGCGTATCGAGGGCGTGGACAAAGACGTCCACGATCTTATTACAAAATATGTTGCGCCGATTTTGACCGACAACGCTGTCTCTATTGACGAGATCGAGCGCGCTTTGATGCTCGCCGACGATATCGAGACCGTTTCCGCGACAACCGAGATCACCTATCCCGATCCCAACGGTGATGCGGAATTACGGATCATCGGTGAACAGCTTTCGGACAGCTGGGGGCAGATTACCATCGACACGCCTGGGCGAAAGCCGACCTCTGCTCTTGCCGCAACCATCGACCAGCATTTCTATCATGTGGCGACCGCAGGGGATTTGCTCAAGCTGACTTTTGGAACGTCCTACGAGTTCTCGACAAAGAACCCTTCGTTCTCGGGCGCGATTTCTTATCGTGCGCCGGTCGGTGGAAACGGCGCCTATATAGAGGGCTATGTCGGAACACTTCAGGCCCGCTACAATGCAATGGGTGTCTTGCAGCAAACCGACCTTAATGGAACCACGGCAATTGTTGCGGCGGGCGTTCCCGTGGTTCGGAGTGTTGATCGCTATGGCTACCTGATCGGGGAAATTCGCCGCGCAAGCTCGAACGCGACCAATAATGCCGCGAATTTCAAGTCGACCGCCACGGTCGGAAGCCTGATCTGGCTTGATGGGCGGATGCTCGATCAGGGCGGGGCTCTTGAATACGTGGCATCGCTAAGTTTCGGCACCCAGAGCGGTGATACCTCCGCTGCGACATCATTCAACTATGCCCGCTTTGGCGTGGGCTATGGTCATCCGCTCACCCTTGGCGACCAACCCGCACGGATTGAGTTTCAGGCGACAGGACAGTCAAGCTCTGACGCCTTACCCGCGACCGAAAAGCTGGTTCTCGGGGGGAGAGGATCGAACCGGGCGTATGACTTCAATGAAATATCGGGCGACAGCGGTATTTCCTTGAGCGTCGAGTTGGCCTTGGAAGGCTATAATCAGGTCACGGACGGGATCGGGTTCGAGCCCTTCGGGTTTGTAGATTTCGGCTGGTCGCGTTCAAATGCATTCGGCGCGACCGCAGCGAGATCGGAAAAGTCCACATCCCTCGGCGCAGGTCTACGCTTTACCCTGCCCCAGAACCTTTATGGCCAAACCTATCTTGCCGTGCCTTTGGTGGCGGGACCCCGCACCGCAAAAGGTGATCCGGCAATTTATGTTTCCATTTCCAAACAGTGGTGAGGAGCGCGCGATGATCAGCCATTCAAAGACGCACAAGGCCCGCTCTGCCGTTTTCGCCATTCTGGCGACACTGCCTTTGGCGGCCAAAGCGGATAACGGCAATCATTACGGCTGGTGCCATCCGAGTAATCCTCACTACAACGCGGTGCTCTGTGGCGGGAATGTCGGATCATCCTTCGGGGGTGTGACGGCGACCCCGACAGGCACAGGGGCAACAGGCGGTCCCTTGGCGCCACCTGTCGTGAATACCCAAAAGATCGTCGTGCGGCCGTCTGCCCCGAAACAGTTCACAGGGTTTGGCCCTGTCGCGA
Source organism: Marivivens sp. (assembly GCA_023255435.1). Classification (GTDB taxonomy): domain Bacteria; phylum Pseudomonadota; class Alphaproteobacteria; order Rhodobacterales; family Rhodobacteraceae; genus Marivivens. Next base: position 991 of record JALRIK010000010.1, on the reverse strand, counting down.
CAGTAACCTCGTCCAAAGCGCCCGATATTACGGGCTATAGCCCCGGTTACATCGTGCAACCTCTTCCGCAGCAAAGTTTTGCGGGGTTAAGTCCCTCGCCCGTGCAGCAAATTCCTGCGCCGTCTTTCAGTGGTTACAGTCCCGCGATTCAGGTAACGCCGATGGTCGCCCCGTCCTTTACTGGGTTTTCTCCGACGGTCACGCTTTCGCCGATGCCAACCCCGTCCATTGTCGGCTACAGCCCTGTCGTCGTGGTCCATCCTCAGGCGACCCCATCAATCACGGGCTATGCACCTGTTCTAACGGTTGTTCCGATCAAGTCGCCGTCCTTCACGGGACATAGCCCCGTTGTGACGGTGCATCCTGTGACCGCGCCGACTTTGACGGGCTTTGCACCGGTTCAGACGGTCAGCCCCGTCGCAACGCCTCCCCTTGTCGGATACGGGCCGACCAATCTGGTTCCGCCGACCCCGAGCGATCTTCACAGCGTGAACGTCACACTTGCCCCCGTTTCGGTCCAAAGACCGCGACCCAAGCCGGCCAATTTGAAAACAGTCGGAGCGAGCGGAACCATAACCCATTCCGTGCAGTCGCAGGGCTCTGTCAACACAGGCCATATCAGCTCCACAGCGGGAAGACAGGACACAGCCGAAAGGCACACCGTCTCGGATGACGGCGGGGCTGCTTGGTCTTGCCTGTCGTCTGGTCATGGTCCCCGCACAGTCGAGACCGACAACGGGGCGAATGTCGCAATCCTGCGGAGCGCGACGCGCGTCGACACGCTTGCGCGCGACATTCCCGCAAGACATCCGCGCCAGTCACATTGTCTCGTTTCGATCCAGCGCGATCGCAAGTGAGGGAAACGGCTCGTGTTCTACGGGGCCGCATTTCTTGAACTGTTTCTCCAAAAGGAAACGGGGCCCCGAAGGGCCCCGCCGGAGGAGAGCTTTGCTTCTTGATCAGAAGAAACCAAGCTTGTTGGGGTTGTAGC
>JALRIK010000109.1 GCA_023255435.1 Marivivens sp. | reverse complement strand
AGACACCCACGTCGGCAAAGTCGCGTGCAGCATCGAGGCGACGAATTGCCAGGCTTTTTTCTTGATCGATGTGATCGCGCGAGGCTTTGCGCGCAACAAGGAGGACCGCCAGTTGCAACGTTGCGATAGCATAGAGTTCCAGTATCAGTTCGTTCCAGTCGGCGGGGACTGCATCTTCGAGGAACGCGCCTGTGGTTGCGGCATAGAGTGCGACCCCCGCAGCGAGCGAGAGTGTCGAGATACGGCTTGGCAAGAAGATCGCAAGGATAACGCACAGCGCAGAGGCGTCCATCATGTCGTAGGCATAAAAGCCATAGTGATTGGCAAGCGAGAGAAGCCCGAAAGAAAAGAGAGAAAACCCGATATACTTGAGGTCGCTCAGATAGACACGGCTCATGGTGGCAAGAAGGAACGCCCCAATTACCACGCCGCCGCGCATGATGCGCTTGACTGCGAGCGCGATATAGTCGTCGTCAAATCCGAGATAGGCGCGCATCTCTTGGCTGAGAGTGTTCGCATAAAGTGCGATCAAAAAGGTCGAGGCCAGCAAAATTGCTATGAACGCCAGTTCGATGAAGAGCACGAGCAAGAGGTCGGAGGTAAAAGGCTCCAATTTCTTGCGCACAATGCGATAACTGGCGGCGGTGAGAAACCCGACCGCGAGACTTGTCCCGATGTTCACAACTGTGAAAATCAAAAAAGTTCCTGGTGCAACAAAGATCACATCGTGCCACGTGGGGGCTGCCATAAAGGGCAGCACCATGGGCACGATCATCATCGCGAACTGGGTCAGAAGGGGCATCCAGCCATAGCGGAGCGGGAACACCAGCAAACCGATTGCACCGCAATAAAGCGCGATATTGGGTGTATATTGGACCGCAAAAGTATTGGTGCCGTGGATCATGGCGCCGTAGCTCATCGCGGTGGTCCAGACCAGAACGATGGGTACATAGAACAACATCGTTTGGAACGGATTACGACCAATCGCGCGGCGCACACGGTGCAGACGCGACACAGCAAAATCATCGAGAAGGATTTCTCGATTTGATGCTATATTTGATTGTGTTCCGCTTTCGGTCATTTCAGCACTGTAAGGTTCGGGCGCATCAACCTACCACCTACAACACAAAACAGTAATCTTTCTTGGCATAAATCAAGGATAGGTCGACTATGCGAGAAGTCACTCGCCTCTTTTCATTTAGATATTTAAATCTTTTACCAGTCTACCATGTTTGCGCATTTCAGTGCGAAGCTGCTCGAAAGTTGTCAATCCGCGGGCGCGGCACATCTCCATCATCTTGCGAAACACCTGAGCCGTGGCGTCGGTGTCGCCCATGGCGGTGTGGCGAAGCTCGGGCGGGATGGTGATTCCGAGGCGCTCGCAAATGGCGTCGAGGGTATGCACTTCGTCCTGACCGAAGAGGATGGCCGACAGGAGCACGGTGTCGATTACTGGATTGTCGAAAGCATGGCCGATATCGTTCTGGTGCTTGCGCAAGAAGGCCAGATCGAAGGGCGCGTTATGCGCGACGAGCACCGCGCCGCGCGCGAAACTGTGGAAGTTCGAGCCTGCACGGCGGATGTCGGGGGCGGATTTCACCATTTCGTTGGTGATATGGTGGATCTTGGTCGCGCTGGCGGGGATGCTGCGTCCCGGATTGACGAGAAGGTCGAGTTTTTCGTTCTCGACGACCGCGCCGCCGACGATCCTTAGCGCTGCGATCTGGCAGATCTCGTCGCCTTTGTCGGGTTCGAGACCAGTGGTTTCGGTGTCGAAGACGACATAGCTCAGGGATGTGAGATCCGCGCTCGAAACATCGGGTGCGGGTGTTTTCACCATCAGATCGAGATTATAGGTCAGCCGCTTGGGCGAAGCGGGGGCTGCGCGTTCCGAGGGCGCACGGCGCAGCGGCAATTTGATCAGGTGCCGACCGAAGGGCGCGATCTCTGTCCATGCGTCGGTCTGGAGAATTTCGAGAATTTCGCCACCCGAAAGCTTTGGATCGGGCATGCAGATTTCATCGAGGCAGCGGTCGAGATCGCGCGGACGCATGCTCTGGCCGCTCCAGCCGATGATGAGACAGGCGCGCTCGTCATCAACGGGGGTGATCAGCACCGAGAGGGTGTTCGCCTGAAATTCGCGGTGGAGCTTGTCGAGCATCTTGCAAGCGAGCGGCACAACAAGTGCGGGGATCGTTTCGAGTTTGTCCACTTCGACGCAGTCTGCGGAGATTTCGGTAGCAGGGAACCGCGAGGCGATTTGGCGAGTGAGGTCGATGGCGCGCACATCCTCGGGTTCGAGAAGCGGAAGCGGCGGACGACGGCGCAGTGATGTCGTGGGAAGACCATTGAGCAAGAGATCGGCGGTGCGCAGCGAGAGGGCGTCGTTGTCCTCGATCGTTTCGATGTTCCGCTGGGGACGCAGCGTCAGGATATAGGCGGGGCGCACGTCCTGTTCTGCGGGAAGGTGGACCAGACGCATCTGGGCAATCAGCGGGCGCGAATCCTCGAGCGCGGTGAGGAAAAGATGGGTTTGGTGAAGCTCTTTGTCGTCCAGAAGGCGGTCATAAGCGGCCTGGATCGGCGCGGCTTCGACATAATCGAAGATGGAATGGTCAAGCCCCGGCGCATGGGCGGTGTCGAGAAGAACGTCGGCCTGTCGGTTGTAAAGGGCGATGTGATGCAGGCCCGAGCATAGCACGACGCCGAAGGGCAGGTCGGCCATGAGGTTCGACAGGCTCGCGCGCTCGGCGAGAATCTGGCTCGTTTCGGCGGAAACGGATTCGGTGAGTGCGGTTCGTGTGGCGGCGAGGGCATGTCGCAGTGTGTCGCTGGCCGCCGCAAGATCACCTAGACCGTGAAACGCTTCGACGGGGAAGGCGGCGTCGCTCGACTGGGCTTGTGCCCGAAGGGCAGCGGAGAGGCGGTGGAGGGGCTGGGCAAAGGATTTGTCGATAGACATCCAGACCCATGTCACAAGCCCCACAAGCAGAAAACCTGCAGCCAGCCCCCCTAGGAGGAGGCTGTGTGACCCGCCCGAGCCTTTGGCCGCGCCGACCCAGAGGCCCGCGACAAGCGCAGCGATGGCACCGATCAGGAGCGCTGCAAACCAGCCGAAAATGCGAAGGCGGATATGACGCGGGGCGTTCATTATTGGGCCTCTCCTGTCACAGCGGCGAGAAGGGCGCTTCGGTCAAAAGGTTTAGCCAGAAGCGCGTCGAGCTTGGTGGATTCGACGCGCGTGCGGGTGCCGATGTCGGCGTGGCGCGCCATGAGCACGATGCGGAGGTTCTTGGGGTGCGCCTCGCGGGCCTCTTGCGCCAAGGTTGCGCCGCGCACGGAGCCGATCTCGTGATCGACCAGAAACACGTCGAAGGCGTCCGAGGCAAGGAAGGCCAAGGCTTGATCAGGATCTTTCTGCCAGTCGTGCGCATATCCCTCGATCTCGAAGATTTCTCCGACAGCGTGGGCCAAGGCTTCGTGGCTGGACGCGATCAAGATGCGCATAACGGTTCCTTTCAGGTCCGGCAGGCTGTGGTCAGTAAGGGATCGTCGGCTGAGAGTGCGATCCATTCCGCATTGGGCAAGGCGGCTTGGACGTCTTGCGGAAGACCGAGCGGGAAATCGGCGCGGCGTGCTCCGGCACAGTCGAAAACAGCCGGAATTTCGAGCGCGTTTTGCCAGCGCGTCACGAGGATGATCCCCGCCGAGACAGTGTCGGCCGAGATGGTCTGGATGTCCGAAAGCGCGATGAACCGCGAGGTTTGCGGCCAGATATAGGTCCAAGGCCGATAGAATTTGCTCTCTTCGATCTTTTGCGCGACCACAGTGTCTTCGGGGAGGTTGAGTTCGGTATTTTTGAACCAAGCGTATTCATTGAAGATCGTAAAGCCGATCATCGAAAGACCGACACACATCGGCGTGAGCCATTTGGGGAACCTGCTCCCCGAGAGTTTGTTGATACCGATCACGATACCCGAGACACCGACGCCGACAACAATCGTTGCGATGAGATCAAAGAGCATTGGGGGTCCTTATCTGACGACGGATGCGCCGAGCGTGGATTGAAGCGAGCGCACAACAACGAAGGCGTCGCGCAGGTGGCTTCTCTCGAAAGCGGGGAGGCTTGAGGGCGAGAGGAAGTTGTCGGGTTTTTCGCCGCGACGGATCTGGTTGGCCTGATGTTCGAGCCGCACGGTGGCGATGGTGTCATAAGCGGCGATGAGGTCACGGCCGCCCGAGCTTGACAAAAGGCCTGTCTCGACCGCGGCATCAAGGCGGGCGCGCGTATTGACGGCGGCGAGTTTGCCCTTGAGCGCGTAGATGCGGCCGATGTCTACCACAGGCACAACGCCGTTCATCTTGAGATCAAGTTGATTGCGATGTTCGCCCGATTTGATTGTTGCAAAGCCTCGTAGAAGGGAAAGCGGCGGCGTGTGGGTCAGCGAGTTGCCGATCATATGCGAGACAAAGATCGAGTTTTTGGCGGCAGCGGCGAGACCTTCGCTTTGGAGCCGATCAAAGAGCGTGCTGTCCCCTGCGATGGGACGCAAGTCGAACATGACCGAGGCAAGCATCTGCGCTTCGGGGTCGGGTGTGGCGATCCATTTGCGGAAATAGCCGAGCCAGACCGAAAGCGGTTGTTGCCAGCGTTTGGCGGTCGCCATCATGTCGCCCGGGCAATAGACGTAGCCACAGGCGTTGAGACCGTCGCTCACGAATTTGGCGAGCTTTTGGAAATAGACCATGTCGTCCGCAGTGGCGCTATCGTCGATGATGAGGCAATTGTCCTGATCCGATACGCCGGTCTGTTCGCGGCGACCCTGGCTTCCGCAGGCGGCCCAACAGAAGGGCACGGGGGCGGGGCCGAATTCGGCTTCGGCGAGTTTGACAAGACGGCGGGTCACGATGTCGGCCACATCGGTGATTTTGCGGGTCACGACATCATGGGCGAGATGGGCGCCGACGAGTTGCACCAAAAGCTCGGGCAGGCGCTTGGTCGAATGGGCCAGCTCTTCGACCGTTTCAGAAGCGCCGAGGTCGGCGACGATCTGGCTCTGGCTTGCGGCTTGGTGCCGAGTGAGATCGCTTTGGGTAACGATGCCGACGAGTTTTGTGCCTTCGACGATGGGCAGATGCGAGATGTTCTTTTCGACCATAGCGTGGAGTACGTCCGAACCCAGCGAGGCGGGCGGCAGCGTAACGGGCTTTGGTGTCATCACTTCGCTCACGGGACCCGATGGATCGCGCCCCTCGGCCAGAACACGGTTGGTCAGATCGCGGATGGTCAGAATGCCGACAAGAACGCCGTTGTCTTCGATCCCGAGACAGGAAATCTTCTGGTCCCGCATGAGCCGCGCGGCGCTCGCGATACTTGTGGCCGATGTGCAGGTGATCGGGGTGCGTTTGGTCAGCTCGCTTACGGGCAGCGTGGTCAGACCGCCAAGCTGGTTCTGGCGCGGTTGGCCGCGGCGGAAATAACGAGCCAACGTTTCATGCTCGGAGAGCATTTTGAGGAAGAACGAGCGTGGAATGCGCAGGAGCGAGGCTTGAGACGAGGTTTTGGCCGTGGTGACGGCGATCCCGTCCCGCAGTGCGCCCCTTTCGCCGAAATGGTTGCGCGGCTGAAGGATCGAAACAAGCGCGCCGTGGCTATCGGAAATTTCGACGGTGCCTTCTTCGATCAAGTAGATGAATTCACAGACATCGCCCGAGGAAAAAACGGTCACGCCGGACCCGAGCGTCACATGCTCGAAGTTTTTCTCGATCGGGGAAAGTTTTTTCGGATCAAGGAGATCATAGGGGTGGGTGCTTCTTAGAAAGCGACCGATATCGAGAGAGGTGTCACCCAACTTTTGCCTCCGTTCCGTGAGTGAAGCGGGCCCTAGGGCCCACTTCGGTAGTATGGAACGAGGCTGGCCCGAAGGCCAGACCGTTTAATCTTAGTGGTCTACGGCAGAGCCTGCACCACGGGGGATGCGGATGCTTTCGACAAGCTCCTGAACGTCCGCCGGAACATCGTCGGTTGCGTTCGAGACGAGGTAAGCAACAATGAAGTTGACCAGTGCACCGACCGCGCCGAACGAGGTCGACTTGATCGAGAGAAGCAGCGGATCAGCATCGGTGAAGCTGTTGGTGCCCGGAATGAAGAACCAGCCTTTGTGCAGGAAGATGTAGACGATCGTCACGATCAGACCTGCGACCATGCCTGCAACCGCGCCCTTGTTGTTGATGCGCTTCGAGAAGATGCCCATCATCAGTGCCGGGAAGATCGACGCTGCTGCGAGGCCGAATGCGAGAGCAACGGTCTGAGCGGCGAAGCCCGGAGGGTTAAGGCCGAGGTAGGTTGCAACCGCGATGGCAACGCCCATTGCGATACGAGCCGCAAGAAGTTCGCCTTTTTCCGAGATGTTCGGGTTCAGCTGGCCTTTGATAAGGTCATGCGACACAGCGGACGCAATCGCCATCAAAAGACCCGCAGCGGTCGAAAGTGCTGCAGCAAGACCACCAGCGGCCACCAGAGCGATCACCCAGCCCGGAAGCTGTGCGATTTCGGGGTTGGCAAGCACGATGATGTCGCGGTTCACGGTGAGTTCGTTGGCTTCGCCGTTTGCGACATAAGCGATGTTGCCGTCGCCGTTCTTGTCGTCAAACTTGAGAAGTCCAGTCTTTTCCCAGTTGCGAACCCAGTCGAGAGCTTCGTTGTTCTGGATTTCTTCCAGCGACAGCGGAGCTTCGGTGGTGCCGTTCGGGTAGAACGTGGTGATCAGGTTCAAGCGAGCCATCGCACCCACTGCCGGAGCGGTGAGATAGAGAAGCGCGATGAACACGAGCGCCCAACCAGCCGACGAACGCGCGTCCTTAACGGTCGGAACCGTGAAGAAGCGAACGATAACGTGCGGCAGACCTGCGGTACCGATCATGAGCGAAACGGTGAACAGGAACATGTTCAGCGTGGTGTCATGCTGTTCGGTATAGGTCGCAAAGCCGAGGTCGGACAGGAGACCTTCGAGCGTGGTCAGAAGCGGCTGGCCCGATGCGGTGTGCTCGGAGAAGAGACCAAGCGCAGGGATCGGATTGCCGGTGAGCTGGAGCGAAATGAAGACCGCCGGAATGGTGTAGGCGATGATCAGAACGACATACTGTGCAACCTGGGTATAGGTGATGCCCTTCATGCCGCCGAGAACGGCGTAGAGGAACACGATGCCTGCACCGATGTAGAGGCCCGTTGCGTTCGACACTTCGAGGAAGCGCGAAAAGGCAACGCCGACGCCGGTCATCTGGCCGATAACGTAGGTAACCGAAGCCACGATCAGACAGATCACGGCCACCATACGGGCGCTGCCCGAATAGAAGCGGTCGCCGATGAATTCAGGCACGGTGTATTTGCCGAACTTGCGCAGATAGGGCGCAAGGAGCATCGCCAGAAGCACGTAACCGCCGGTCCAACCCATAAGGTAGGCCGAGGTGTCGTAGCCACCAAAAGCGATGATACCCGCCATCGAGATGAACGACGCGGCCGACATCCAGTCTGCACCGGTTGCCATGCCGTTCATGACGGGGTTCACGCCGCGACCAGCAGCGTAAAATTCCGAGGTCGTGCCTGCACGCGCCCAGATTGCGATCCCGATGTAGAGCGCAAAGGTCGCGCCCACGATCAGAAGGTTAAGGGTAAACTGATCCATTGATGCCTCCCTTATTCATCTACGCCATGCTCGCGATCAAGTTTGTTCATGCGCGACGCATAAGCAAAAATGAGCACGAGGAAGACGAGGATCGAACCTTGCTGGGCGAACCAGAAGCCAAGGTCTGTGCCACCAACGGCGATGCCCGACAGGAGCGGGCGAAGTAGAATTCCAAATCCGAACGAGCAGATAAACCAGATCACAAGAAAGATCTTGATGATCCGCATATTCGCCGCCCAATAGGCGTTATTATTCGAGTTATCCGACATTGCGGTTTCCTCCCGTTAAAACGAGCAACCAGCGTGCTGGCCTGCCCCTCCAGACAGATGCTCCCACATCTGCCTCCCTTCCCTGAGTTCCCAGGGTTCTTGACCGCCGTTCGCTGATTTGAACGGCGATCAAATTCACTTTGCCGCATTATGTAGCGAATTAGCAATAAGATCTTCGACGACGGATGGGTCGGCGAGTGTTGAAGTGTCTCCGAGGCTGCCTGTGTCGTTTTCGGCGATTTTGCGCAGGATGCGGCGCATGATTTTGCCGGAGCGGGTTTTGGGCAGGCCTGGGGCCCATTGGATGAAGTCGGGCTTGGCGATGGGGCCGATCTCGGTGCGGACCCATTTTTCAAGCTCGGCGCGCAGCGCGTCCGAAGGCTCTTCGCCATTCATCAAGGTGACATAGGCGTAGATGCCCTGACCCTTGATGTCATGGGGGAAGCCCACGACGGCGGCTTCGGCGACCTTGGCGTGGGCGACGAGGGCGCTTT
>JALRIK010000108.1 GCA_023255435.1 Marivivens sp. | reverse complement strand
TTCCCAGATCTTGTCGCGCCAGGCTTCAAAGCCTTCGAAGCCCGTCTCCTGACGACGCACCTCGCCGCGGTCGATCCAGAGCGTCGCGCGGGTGAGATTGCGCAAGAACGTGCGGTCGTGCGAAATGATCACATAGCCCGCACGGGTGGTCTTGAGCTCCTCTTCGAGCCAAGCGATCGCCTCGATATCGAGGTGGTTGGTCGGCTCGTCAAGCAGCATGAGTTCGGGCGCTTCGGCCATGAGTTTGGCGAGCGCGGCGCGGCGGCGCTCGCCGCCAGACGCCGTTTCAACCGAGCGCGTGGGATCGAATTTGAGCCCCTCGGCCACCATCTCGACACGGTAGCGCTCGCTTTCTTCAAGCCCGCTGGATGCATAATCGCCAAGGGTCGCAAAGCCCTCCATCGTGGGCTCTTGCTCCATATACCCGACCGTCACCCCAGGAGAGACGACACGGTCCCCCGCATCGGGTTCGACGAGCCCTGCCATGACTTTCATCAGCGTGGATTTGCCCGAGCCGTTCCGCCCGACCAGAGCCACACGGTCCGAAGGCTGGACCACGAGCGAGAGGTCGGAAAACACAGGGTTTCCGCCAAAAGTGAGAGATATATCGGTGATTTGAAGAAGAGGTGCGCGTGCCATGGCGCCCAGCTAGAACGGCGCGGGCAATCCTGCAAGGGGTTTCATGCGCAAGCGGCGCGGATCGAGCGCTCTCTTGCCCGCGAAATTGCAGCAACGGGCACGGCCGTAAAAACATGCAGCGTGCCCATATCGGGGTCGATGACGCCGTGATCACTCACCCAGCCTCCCATCATCAGATAGGTGCGCAAGAGCGAAGGAAGCTCTCTGGACGCCGCCTTCGGGTCCGTCTCGGCTTGGGGGAAGTCGAAGCACAGCGGCGCTTTGCGGCGCGGACGGAGCGCTTCGGGCCCACAGTGATGTGCATTCAGATGGGCAAAGCCGTGGCAAAAGGCCTTGGGATCGGTGCCCTTGAAACTCGTGCACCCGACGAGAAGCCTTGCGCCGGTTCGGTCGACGATCTCGGCCAAGGCCCCCCACACCACCCGAAGGACATCGGCATCGCGCACCGAAGGCTCGACGCAAAAGCGGCCCAACTCGAGCATCGGCCCGCTCCCCGCGAGAGGAGAGAGGTCATAGAACTGCGCGACATAGCTTTCGGCGTCAGCCCGCTCGCAGGTCAAAAGATGCAAGCGACAGGTCGCCACAAGCGCGCCTTGGGCCGTTTCCACGAGGATATGATCGAAATGGGGATCAAAGCGGTCCGCGTCGCGCCCCTCTTGGCCGATAAAGCACCGGTGGCGCAATCTTTGGGCCGCGTCACGTTCCGCTTCGGTCTCGGCCAACCGAACACGGTATCGTCCGCGCACAAACGAATGCTGCATTTCACGCTCTCCGCGCCATCTGGCCTGCATGTGTTCCACGAGGCAAGTTTACGCCGCGCAGGCGGCGGGGCCTAATGAAATTTCGGTAACGTGCGGCGGGTCGGCGACCTAGTTGATGAACTGACCCGTGTCGATATTTCCGAGGTTGCCGAGAAGCTGACGCAGGAAGGTCTTGTCTGCGGTCGCGCTCGTGGTCACGCGCCGCGAAAGCGTCACGACGTTCCCGTCCTCGAGCCCATAACGCTCGACGTTGGCCACGACGCCCGAGGCGTCAAAGACGACCACGACGATATCACGCTGGATTTCTTGCGGCTTGAGCGGGCCATAGTGGCGGAAATGGCTGGCGACATAATAATAATCGCCGCCCTCGAGGAGACCCGTCGCAACAGGTGCGCCGATCACATCGACAACGGTTTCACGGGTATCGACACCAACCTGCACAAGAGCGAGATCCTCTTCCACCGGGACATAGCCATGTTTACGCACGATCGGGCTACAGGCCACGAGTGCCGTCACAAGCGCCGCGCCAAGAACAAAGCGGCGAAGACCTGCGATCTTGCGACGATGGATGACTGACATGGCTGCTCCCTTGCGTTGGCTTGATGTGCCTTAACATCCCGCTTACATCATCGGGACCCTTTAGTTCAAGAATGGAAGCAGAATGTCCGCCCTGCCCACACACGTCATCCGCCTTGCCGATCTTGCAGGCCGTAAAGATACGGCCTTTGTGCTCACCCCCGAAGCCGACGAGCGCGCAGCAATCGCCGAGGATCTGGGAATCATCGGCGTCAAAAAGCTCCGCTTCGAGGGCAGTCTGGAGCCTTTGGGCCAATTCGACTGGGTTCTGAGCGGTAAATTCGGTGCGACCGTGGTTCAGGAATGCGTTGTGACACTCGAACCTGTGAGCACCCGCATCGACGAAGAGGTGCGCCGCACCTATCTTCGCGATTTCGTCGAACCCGAGGGCGATGAAGTCGAAATGCCCGAAGACGACTCGGCTGAAGAACTGCCCAATACTCTTGATATTGCGGCGGTGATGATCGAGTCGCTGGCCCTCGCCCTGCCCCAGTTTCCGCGCAAAGACGGCGCAGAACTTGGCGAAGCGGTCTATTCCAAGCCCGGAACAGCCCCGATGCGCGACGAAGATGCGCGTCCTTTTGCGGGTCTCGCCTCGCTAAAAGAAAGCCTTGAAAAGAAGGACAAAGACGGGCAATAGGGGCCTCGCTTAATTGGGGTTGCGAAATAGCTGAATCGCAGTATGTTCGCGGCCTCTTTCGGATCGAGTCTCGACAGGGTCCGTCATTTGACATATGACGCCCGAGAATTTCATCCGAGACACGAAACAACGGGCCATGGTGCCCCCTAAATCCAAAGGTTGAGACATGGCCGTCCAGCAGAACAAAGTTTCTAAATCGCGCCGCAACATGCGCCGTGCACATGACGCGCTCGTTGCCGCTAACCCCAACGAATGCCCGTCCTGCGGCGAACTCAAGCGTCCGCACCACGTATGCCCGTCCTGCGGCCACTACGCTGATCGCGAAGTCGTTGCACAGGCAAACGAGATCGATCTGGAAGACGACGCAGCGTAAGCTGACGGGATCCGACAGAGATGACGAACGCCCATCAGGATACGTCCGAGGCTAGCGCCAAAACTGTCGTTCTTTCGATTGACGCCATGGGTGGCGATAAAGGGCCTGCGGCTGTGGTCGCGGGCCTTGCTCTGTTTCTGAAACAGGAACCGAGCGCGCGCGCTCTTGTTTTCGGCCGTCAAAACGAGCTTACCCCGCTCATCATCAAAACGGGTCTCGCCACACGCATCGAAGTGCGCCATGCCGACGACGTCGTAAAGATGACGGACAAACCGAGCCAGATTCTGCGCTCCGGCAAAAATACCTCGATGTGGCTCGCCATCGATGCGGTCCGCGACGGGCAAGCCGATGTCGTCGTCTCCTGCGGTAACACCGGCGCTTTGATGGCGATGTCCATGCTTCGGCTGCGCAAAGCCGAAGGTGTGAGCCGTCCCGCGATTGCCTGTTTGTGGCCGTCGTTCAACAAGAACGGTTTCAACGTTGTTCTTGATGTGGGCGCCGACATCCGCGCCGATCAGGATGATCTTTTGACCTATGCCCTGATGGGAGCCTCTTATGCCCGCAACGGCATGGGGCTTGAACGTCCGCGGGTTGGTCTCCTCAACGTAGGCGTCGAAGAGCACAAGGGCCGCGCCGAGCTCAAAGTCGCGCACGAGATGATCCATTCCGTCGCCGACAAGGGCGAGTTCGACTATATCGGCTTTGTAGAAGGCGGGGATATCCCGTCGAAAAATGTCGATGTGATCGTCACCGACGGTTTCACAGGCAACGTTGCGCTCAAGACGGGTGAAGGGACCGCGAACCTGATTTCGGGTGTTCTGCGCGAATCCTTCAGGGCGACGATTTTCAGCAAGATCGCCGCGCTCTTTGCACTCGGCACATTGAACCGCATGCGCAAGCGGGTCGATCCGCGCCGCGTCAACGGCGGTGTGTTCCTCGGGCTTAACAAGACGGTTGTCAAAAGCCATGGCTCTGCCGATGCCACAGGCGTAAGCGCGGCCATTGCGCTTGCCCATCGTCTTGCAAAGGCGGGCTTTTCGGATCGTTTGGCCGCGCGGGTTGCATCTGCCGCTGCCCTTGCGCAAGATACCGTATCAAACGGCAACGCATCGCAAGCCAGCGATAGCTAAGGCGGATAGAAAAATGACTTTGAGAGCAGTGGTCAAAGGCGTCGGGCATTACCTCCCCGAGCGGGTGGTTCCCAACTCTTATTTCGAAGAGAGTCTCGACACCTCCAACGAATGGATTGTCGCACGCTCGGGCATCGAACGCCGCCACTTTGCCGCCGAAGGGGAAACAACCTCCGATCTGGCGACCAAAGCCGCCGAAATGGCGCTGGCCTCGGCGGGGATGACGGGCGCAGACCTCGATGCCATCATTATCGCGACTTCGACCGCTGATCTGACCTTTCCCTCTGCCGCGACCATGGTTCAGGCGCGCATCGGCAACACCAAGGGCTTTGCCTTTGACGTTCAGGCCGTCTGCGCGGGCTTTGTCTTTGCTCTGACCAATGCGAATGCACTGATCCTTTCGGGTCAGGCCCGCCGCGTGATGGTGATCGGTGCCGAAACCTTTAGCCGCATCATGGATTGGACCGACCGTTCGACCTGTGTGCTTTTCGGGGACGGCGCGGGCGCTGTGATCCTCGAGGCCGAAGAGGGCACGGGCGCGAACACCGACCGCGGCATTTTGGCGACGGACCTCAATTCCGACGGCTCTTACCGCGATCTTCTCTATGTCGACGGCGGTGTTTCAACCAAAACGACGGGCGTTCTTCGCATGGAAGGCAAAGAAGTGTTCCGCCATGCCGTCGAAAAGCTTGCCGAAACCGCCCATACCGCATTGGACAAGGTCGGGCTTGGCTCCGAGGATGTGAACTGGGTTGTGCCGCATCAGGCCAATATCCGCATCATCCAGTCCACCGCCAAAAAGCTTGGCGTCGGGATGGATCGCGTGGTCGTCACGGTTCAGGATCACGGCAATACCTCGGCGGCGTCGATTCCCCTTGCTCTGTCGGTCGGGGTCCAGAACGGCCAGATCAAAAAGGGCGATTTGGTCGTAACCGAAGCCATCGGCGGTGGTTTGGCTTGGGGTTCGGTCGTTCTGCGCTGGTAAAATACCGCATTTCCAAGCGCTGTCCCCTTCCTTTGCATGTGTTCTTGTTGACTCGGCTTCATCGCCTCGCCTAGGCTTGCACCGTTACCGAGGGATTAATGATGTCTAATAAAACACTTACGCGTATGGATTTGGCCGAAGCAGTTCATGCAGAGGTCGGGCTCTCCCGTAACGACAGCGCCAATCTTGTCGAAGCCGTGCTTGGCCACGTTTCCGACGCGCTCGTCAAAGGTGAAACCGTCAAGATCAGCTCGTTCGGCACTTTCTCGGTTCGGGACAAAGCTGCCCGCGTCGGTCGCAACCCGAAAACGGGCGAAGAGGTTCCGATCTCGCCGCGCCGCGTTCTGACCTTCCGCCCGTCTCACCTCATGCGTGATCGCGTAGCTGCAGGAAACAAGAGCTAAGGCAAGCCGATGGGCAAATCTCCCGATGCGTTCCGGACCATTAGCGAAGTCTCGGAGTGGTTAGACACGCCAGCACATGTGCTGCGGTTCTGGGAAAGCAAGTTCACCCAAATCAAACCCGTCAAACGTGCCGGAGGCCGTCGGTATTATCGTCCCGAAGACATGGAGCTTTTGGGCGGCATCAAGGCTTTGCTGCATGATCAGGGTATGACGATCAAGGGTGTCCAACGCCTCTTGCGGCAAGAAGGCGTCAAGCATGTTGCTAGCCTTGGGATGTCCTTGGCCGAAAGCGACGCGATCGAAATCGAAGTGACGGAAACAGCGCCGCAGCCCGAAGTGGCCTCCCCGCCCTTGTCCGATACGCCGCAGGAACCGCCCGTGATGGACACCCCCGCGTCACAAGAACCGACCCCGCCGAAGCCCCAGCGCAAAATCGAGCGTGCGGTCGACGAGCGCCAGATCGACATGTTCGCCGAAGCCTCGAACGTCGTGCCTTTGACGCCGAAAGCAGCGAACCCCGTCAAACCCGATCCTGCTACGATTCCCAACGATCCCGAAGACGACGATATCAACGCACCTGCGCGGTTTTTCCGTGTCTATCGGGGCGCCACCCGAGAAGGGCTCATGGCCAAGGCCAAAGACATCGCGCCACACCTTGATCGACTTCAAACCGTTCTCGACCGCATCCAAAAAGACATCTGAACATGCCTGATATATCTGCGGTCGTTTTCGACCTTGACGGGACGTTGATCGACAGCGCCCCCGATATCCGTCTTTGCCTCAACACCGTGCTCGCCGATCTTGGCGCCCCCGCACTCACTCTGCCGCAGGTACACAGCTTTATCGGAAACGGCGCGCCGCACCTCGTTAAACTCGCGCTTGCTGCTTCGGATCTTGATCCTGCTTTGCATGCCCGCGCTCTCGCGGCTTTTCTTGCGCTTTATGATGATGCGCATGTGGAAACCGTGCTTTACCCGCATGTCATTGAGACGCTCGAAACCCTTGGGGCCATGGGCCATCGGCTTGGACTTTGCACTAACAAACCCGAGGACCCGACCCGTTTCGTGCTAGAGCGTTTCGGCCTTGCCCGCTTTTTTGACGCAGTGGTCGCGGGCGATACACTGGCGCAGCGCAAACCCGATCCTGCGCCGCTCTTGCATACGCTGGACTTGTTGAGCGCGACCCGCTCAGTCTATGTCGGCGACAGCGACGTGGATGCCGAAACCGCGACGCGTGCGGCGATTCCCTTTGCGCTTTTTACCGAAGGTTATCGCAAATCCCCTGTCGAAGCGCTCGACTTTGCGGGCAAGTTCAATGACTTCCGTCTTTTGCCGCAGATCGTTTCGGACCTGATGGGCTAAAGCTCCCGCTTTTCTCGCATTCTATTTCAAATTTCGCCGATTCACGTCTTGCTCTTACCGGCAAATCGGTTAAGAACGCCCTCAGTCGGGCTATAGCGCAGCCTGGTAGCGCGTCCGTCTGGGGGACGGAAGGTCGCAGGTTCAAGTCCTGCTAGCCCGACCAACAAAACCGCCCGCCCGTCCATCGGGCGGGCGTTTTGCTATAGCGCGAAGGGAACAGCATGACCGGAGTTCTTTCATCCCAGGAAATTCGCGGGCTCATTGCCAGTGCCGCCCTTACCGCGACCCCAGAGATCATCGACGCCCAGATCCAGCCCGCTTCGCTAGATCTGCGCCTTGGCACCGTGGCCTATCGGGTCCGCGCCTCTTTCCTCGCTGGCGAAGGCCGCACAGTCGCCGAGCGGATTGCCGAATTCGAAATGCACCGCGTCGATCTGACCAAGGGCGCTGTGCTTGAGAAAGGCTGCGTCTACGTGGTTCCCTTGATGGAGAGCCTTGCCCTGCCCCATGGCATCCAAGCGGTCGCCAATGCCAAAAGCTCTACGGGGCGGCTTGACCTTCTAACCCGCACGATCACCGACGGCGGTGTTGAATTCGACAGGATCGCCCCCGGCTACAACGGGCCGCTCTATGCCGAGATTTGTCCCCGTTCGTTCTCGGTGCTGGTGCGCCCCGGAATGCGGCTCAACCAGATCCGCTTCCGTCTTGGCGGTGCCGCGCTCTCGGACGAGGAACTTCGCGCGCTCCACGCTGAAACGCCGCTTGTGAACGGCACGGCGGTCATTGACGACGGGCTTGGGTTTTCGGTCGATCTTGCGCCGAGCCAAGGAACCCTTGTCGGCTATCGCGCCAAACCGCACACGGGCGTCATCGATCTTGACCTCATCGGCCATTACGACCCCGCCGATTTCTGGGAAGAGGTCCACAGCAGCGACGGACGCATCATTCTCGATCCCGGTGCGTTCTATATCCTCGTCAGCCGCGAAGCCGTGACGATCCCGCCAGCCTATGCCGCCGAAATGGCGCCCTATCTCGCGATGGTGGGGGAATTCCGTGTGCATTACGCTGGCTTCTTCGACCCAGGTTTCGGCCACGCCGATGCAGGCGGCCAAGGTTCGCGCGGTGTTCTCGAAGTGCGCTGCCACGAAGCGCCCTTCGTGCTTGAACACGGTCAGGTCGTCGGCCGTCTCGTCTATGAAAAGATGAGCCACATCCCCGAGACGCTCTATGGCCGCGAGATCAAGTCGAACTATCAGGGTCAGGGACTCAAGCTCTCGAAGCACTTCAAGAGCTGATCTGTTTACCGCATCCGCGTAAACATGCGGATCAAGCGGATCGCTTGGTTCGCCCGTTTCATATTGGCCTGTGCCGACGCGCGGCGTTGTCGTTCCTGCCCTGTTTCGGCGGGCCCTGTCGCGTCCAATATCTTTTGCACGCCTTTGTTCATCCCCTGCCTCAGCAGGCGGCGGAAAATCATATTGGCTAGTCCGTTCGGGTTCATTTTACTGCTCCGTTCAGTCCTCGAACAATTCGGCCTGATCATCGATGACGTCTTCTTGGTCATCTTCATCATCAGGCGCATCAAAACCGGGTCTGGGCCGGTTATCCAATAGCCCTGCCGAGCGAAGCTCTTTCAGCCCTGGCAGATCGCGCGCGCTTTCAAGACCGAAGTGGTCAAGGAATTCTTGCGTCACCACAAAGGTGACGGGGCGGCCCGGGGTCATCTTG
>JALRIK010000107.1 GCA_023255435.1 Marivivens sp. | reverse complement strand
ACTACATCGGCGTCACCGTCGAAGGCCCCTTCAAACCCGAACATTATCGGTATTGAGCCAACAAAGTTGCAAAGAGCCGCGTTTACCCTTGGGTAGGCGCGGCTTTTTTGTTTGCACGTAATGTGCGAGTTGTTAGGCTTGTGTCAGCGGCGAGCGCCGTGTGGGATTGATTGCGGAGAGACCAATGGGAAAAAGAGACGATCTTATCGCCAAGTACGCCGATGATCTAAAGAACAAATGCGGGATGACGCCCGATATGGATCTTCTGACCAAAGTCACGATCGGTTGCGGACCTTCTATTTATGATGCGGACGCTTGCACGGTTGCCGGCTCCCAGGAGTCAGAGCTGGAGACCGTAAGAAAGAACTTTCTGATAAAGAAACTCGGTCTTGCAGATGGTCCACAGCTGATGGAAGCGATCAACTCGGTTCTCGAGACCTATGGACGTTCCGAGCGCAATAAATATCGCGCCGTCGTTTATTACATGCTGACCAAGCATTTTGGAAAAGAAGCGGTCTTTTCCAAGTAAAACGTTGGATTTCACTCAAATTGAACGGGCTATTTCTTTGCAGAATAGCCCGTTTTCTTTTATCCAGATCCTACGGCCAGGATGGCCCGACCAATGATTTTCAGACGCGTGTGGTGCTAGGGAGCACGCGGGGTGAGAAGAAGGGTTCGGGCACTATGGCCTGAACCCTTCTTTGCATTAGAAAAGGTTCAAAACGATCCCGATCAATGTGCATCCAACAATCGCATAGCCACCATCGATGGCTGAGAGCATGAACGGCCTGCCTGGATAGGCATTGTTAATGATCGTCCAAGGCGTAATAAAGAACGCCCCGACTCCGAAGCCGGCAATCGCTCCTGCACCAATCGTCGTGATACCGGACATCGCAAACATATGGCGCATCATTCCCGCAACTACGATCATCGCAATCGCAGAAAGCACAAAGGGCAGGGGGCCGTTGTTCCCCTTGGGTCGTCCATTTTCGTCGCATTCGATATTGTTTGCCGCGAGCCATGGCTTGGACAGCACCATGTAATGGACTGCGCCATAAATCCAAGCAACTGCCCCGGCAGCTAGAATATTAAGTAGTTCCAAAATAACCTCCCGCTTTTTGTGGCGGAAGATGAGCATAAATTTAGGGCTGCGTCTCGCCCAATTTACAGATCAAATCCCATTCTTCTTGGGTCACAGGTTGTACCGAAAGACGAGAGTTCTTTACCAAAACCATATCAACAAGACGCGGGTCCTGTTTGATCATGGCCATTGAAATGGGTTTAGCCATCGGTTTCACAGCTTTGATATCGACGCACTCCCATCTTGGGTCATCGGTCGAACTATCGGGATGAGCTGTTTTGCAGACTTCAACGATACCTACAATTTCGAGCCCTGTGCGCGAATGATAGAAAAACCCACGATCCCCAAGTGCCATGGCCCGCATGTTGTTGCGGGCCTGATAGTTGCGAACTCCTGTCCATTCTTCGCCCGCCTCACCTTTGGCGACCTGTTGGTCCCAACTCCAGGCATCGGGCTCTGATTTGAACAGCCAAAACGCCATCAGCCGATAACCTTTTTCCACGCCTGAATGCGCGTTTCCGCGAACAAACCTGCTTTGGCATAAGGGTCATTTGACGCCCAAGTCTGAGCCGCAGCAAGGTCTTCTACCTCGATGATGACAAGCGAGCCGCACATTTCTTCTGCTTCATTCAAAAAAGGACCTGCCATTTCTACAACTCCTGAGCTTTTGAGATAGGCGACGTGGGCGTCGCGCGTATCGAGCCGAAGTTGAAGCGCACCTGGTTTGTCTTTGGTGATGACGGCAAAACGCATGGGGTTATTCCTCCTTGAGTGGTCTGGCCAATAGGGATTTCAGAACATCGTTCACATTCATTTCACCCGCGACAAGCGAGGCGACAGCTTGACTGATCGGAAGGTCGAGCCCATCGCGCTTGGCAAGTTTGGCAACAGCCAGAGCAGTAGCTGCGCCTTCGACAGTCGTGTCACTATCAAAACTCTCACCTTTGCCGAGGGCGAGCCCGAAGCGATAATTCCGGGAAAGATCCGACGTGCAAGTCAAAGCTAGGTCGCCGAGGCCCGAAAGTCCCGCGAGCGTTTCTGCGCGAGCACCAAGATGCGCTGCAAGCCTTTGCATTTCTGCAAAGCCGCGTGTCATCAAAGCGGCGCGAGCACTGTCGCCAAATCCTTTGCCGATACAAGCACCGCACGCAATCGCCATCACGTTTTTGAGCGCGCCACCCAGTTCCGCGCCGAGCAGATCATTCGTCCGATAAAGCCTGATATTGGGCGTTGTTAGGGTCTGTTGAAGCTTTTTACCTTGATCGTCGGATGGGCAGGCAAGTGTCAGCGCGGTCGGGAGTCCCCGTGCGATGTCTGCGGCAAAACTCGGCCCAGTGAGGCACGCGACCGTTGCCTCGGGCAAAACCTTTGTAATCCCCAGCGCCGGGCCGTTCAGCGTGTCGCGATCAATCCCTTTCGAGCAGGAGACAATCGTTTTTGCTCCCAGCTTCGAGGCATTCTGGATCACGAAATCCCGAATTTTCTGTGCGGGAATGGCTAGCAGAATGGTGTCGGCTTTCAGCGCTATATCAAGATCGCTCGTCAGAACGATCGTCTCAGGCAATTTAACTCCCGCCAGTCGCGGAACCGAGCGATCCACTTGGGCTTTTGCGATCATGTTGTCGTCACGCGCCCAAAGCGTCACGTTGGTCTTGAAAGAAAGTGAAACCGCCAATGCGCTCCCGAAGGCACCAGCGCCCAAGATCGAAATCGTCATGCCTTTGCACCCTTTTTGCCCGAGCCTAGCAGCGCTGGTGCGGAGGCGTCGAGAGGCCATCTTGGACGGGCGGAGAACCCAAGATCATCGGATTGGCCTGAAGCGAATTTTGCGAGACCTGCGTATGCAATCATGGCTGCATTGTCGGTGCAAAGCTTGAGTGGCGGAGCAATGAAACGGACTGCAACGCTTTCGCAAAGTGTTGTCAGTGCTCCACGAATTTCCATATTCGCAGCGACCCCGCCAGCAACGGCCAAGCACGGCATTTGGGGGGATAGTTCAAGATAGCGGCCTAACGCGCGGCGCGTTTTTTCGACGAGAATGTCACGGATGGCAGCTTGGAAACTGGCGGCAAGATCGGCTTGATCCTGCCTTGTTAGACCCGATTTTTCAGCAATGACCGTATCCCTGCTGCGCAAAAGAGCGGTCTTTAGGCCCGAAAATGACATGTCGCATCCTTCCCTGTCCAAAAGTGGACGAGGGAGGGGATATCTGTTTGTGTTCCCCTCTTTAGCCACTTTTTCAACGTGCGGACCGCCTGGTTGCAAAAGACCGAGTAACCGTGCCGTTTTGTCAAAGGCTTCGCCGGGAGCATCGTCGATTGTTCCGCCGATCCTCTCGAACCGTTCTTCACTATGCGCGATCAAGAACTGACAGTGACCACCCGAAACCAAAAGCATCAGATAGGGAAATGCGATCCCATCTGTGAGACGGGGGGTGAGTGCGTGACCCGCAAGGTGATTAATACTGAGAAGTGGCTTGTTTGATGCAACGGCAATGCCTTTTGCACACATGACACCACTAAGGACGCCACCAATCAGCCCCGGACCGGAGGTAACAGCAATCGCATCGACATCCGATAGGGCAACACCCGCGTTGGCCAAGGCTTCTTCGACGCAGATGTCGATTTTCTCCGCGTGGGCACGTGCCGCAATCTCGGGGACAACGCCGCCAAAGTCAGAATGGAGTTCGAATTGCCCGTATACAACAGAGCTCAGGACTTCGGCTTGCTCGGGCGTTCCCGACACCACGGCCGCCGCAGTGTCATCGCAACTGCTTTCGATTCCCAAGATGGTGAATGTCTTTTTCATAAGTTCGCCGGTTGCACCTCTTGTAAAGGCAGGTAACACTCTGAGGCCGCCCGAACAATGGGTGTGATCTGAGGAGTGCTCGGCCTATGGCAATCTTGGTTCTCACACGCCCCACCGAGGCGTCGCGACGTTTTTCCTTGGAGGTCCAGAAAAAAATGGGTCTCGATATCTCAGTGATCATTTCTCCTTTGCTTGAAATCGTCCAGCTTCCCGCCAAAATCGAAAGCCGCAACAAAGCGCTCGTACTCACTTCGGCCAATGCCGTATTGGGCGCGGTAAGGCTTGGGTTCAGAAGCGGGACCAAGGCATTTTGCGTTGGGGCAAAGACAGCAGAAGCGGCCCAAGAAGCAGGCTTCCAGACGCTTTCTGCGGATGGTAATGCAGACGATCTCGTCTCATTGATTGCCGATTTGAACCCTGCGACTCCACTGGTGCACGTTCGCGGCGAACACACTCGTGGGAATGTCGCGGACCGGCTTTCCAATCTTGGGTTTCCGTGTGAGAGCGTCACGACCTACCGCCAAGCGATACGCCCACCGACCGAAACGCTACTGAGCGCACTGCTTGGCGACGAACCGCTCTTGGTTCCGCTTTTTTCTCCAAGATCGGCGCTGATCTTTGGCTTGGTCGAGGAAATCAGAGCTCCTCTTCATATCATCGCGATGAGCCAAGCCGTGGCGTCCGAGGTGGCGGATCTTGGCGCGGATACCGTTCGTGTCATTGATAAACCTGATGCCCAATCCATGGTTGCGGCGACCTGTCACCGCCTATTCGAGCTTTTGGGACCGTCGATTGCTTGAGCAACCCAAGCAAGAGGGCTAGGTTGGATTCGTAATGTCAGTGACTTTGTATCAAGGAATCTATTGTGGCAAAGCCGACCTCCTCCACTTCGAAACCCAGATCCTCGTCCCGAAAAAAGGGGCAGAGCGACGAGGTCGCGAGCGAAACCATCCAAGATACGACAATCGAAACTGCATCGAATGATCTGATCGAAGCCGAGACTGCGTCCGTAGAAGATGCTTCGCCCGAGCCCATAGTCGAAGAGCCCGAGGTCGAGAACGCGCAAACCGACGAAACTGCACCTCAAGAAGAGCCGGCTGCGCTGACACAGGCGGTCACAGCAGCCGAGAAACCTAATTCGTCCATCATACCGATGGTCGTTGGAGGTATCATCGCTGGCGCGATCGGGTTTGGCGCGGCGCTCTTCTACCCGAATTTGCTCGGCTCCGAACAAGAAGCGACCCCTGTTGTAGCGGTCGAAGAGTTTCAATCTCTTGTTGCACGCGTCGATGCGCTCCCGAATCCCATATCTGAGGCCGAGATAGCAAAGATCGTCTCCGACAACATGGCCGACTTCGAACAAAAGGTTGCGGGTGTCGAGCGTCGGGTCGAGGAAGTGTCCTCTAGACTTGATCAGGCTTTGAATACGCCGACGGACGCGGGTGCGTTGTCGCCCGCTGCTCTTGCCGAATACCAAAAAGAGATCGTTGGTCTTCGTGCCGAGCTAGATGCGCAGCGCACATCGCTTGCCCAAATGGTTGACCAAGCCTCTAACCAGCTTGAAGCGGCACAGGCCCAGTCCCAACAATTCGAGCAAAGCGCGGCCGAAACCGCACGCGCCGCGACCCTACGACTGGCCCTCGCCAAAGTTCAGGCCGCGATCGAAACGGGCGCTCCCTATCAAGCAATCATACCCGAGTTTTCCGATGCACTTGACGGTGCTGTGCCGTCCGCCCTTGTTCAGAATGCTGCTGACGGCATCGCAACCCAAGCGTCACTCGTTGCCGATTTCGATTTTGCTGCAGACAAGGCGCTTGCTGTTGCGCGCGCAGAGGGTGTCGATGGCGAAGAGCGCACTGCATTCGGCGCTTTTCTGAGAAGCCAGTTCGATGTGCGCTCGGTCACGCCCCAAGAAGGCACCTCTGTCGACGCGATCCTGTCCCGTGCCCAAGCGGCGTTGAACGAAGCAAGGTTGATGGACGCTTTAGCCGAAGTTCGTAGCCTCCCTGAAGTCGCGCGCGCCGAATTGGTCGACTGGATCTCTCGTGCCGAAGCTCGCTCCGCAGTAATTGCTGCTGTGGAAGAGCTTTCTTTTTCTTTGAACGATAAGTGAGGCCGGATTAGATGCTGTGGTCCCTAATTAAGATTTTGGCCTTTGTTGCTGCCGTCACCGGTCTCACCTATGGCGCCGTAATGGTTTCGGATATGGAGGGCAGCCTTGTGCTAACCTTTGCGGGGATCAAAGCAACTCTTTCTCCCCTTCAGGTGGTTTTCGCACTTCTTGCCATGGTCGTTGGACTTTGGGTGGTTTTCAAACTGGTTGCATTTCTTGCCGCACTGTTCCGGTTCTTGAACGGCGATGAAACGGCGATTTCCCGCTATTTCACTCGCAATCGCGAGCGCAAAGGATTCGAAGCCCTGTCGGATGGACTTATGGCTCTCGCCTCTGGAGAAGGTCACCTTGCTCTGACCAAAGCTGCAAAAGCCGAACGCTACTTGCAGCGGCCTGAACTGACGAACCTTTTGATCGCTCAAGCTGCTGAACAGGTCGGGGATCGAGCAAAGGCGGAAGCGACTTACAAAAAGCTTCTGGAAGACGACAAGACCCGTTTTGTCGGCATTCGCGGGATCATGAAGCAAAAACTTTCAGAGGGTGACAAAGAAAAAGCGCTCAAGCTTGCAGAAAAGGCCTTTGAACTTAAGCCCAAGCACGAGGAAACCCAAGATATCCTCCTCAAGCTCCAAGCTGAAAAAGGTGACTGGTCAGCAGCCCGTTCCACGCTCGGCGCCAAGTTAAAGTCAGGATCGCTTCCCCGCGATGTGCACAAGCGTCGAGACGCGGTCCTTGCACTGTCCGAAGCAAGGGAGGTCATAGGCGACGAGTCGACATCGATCGCTGCGCGCGAAGCGGCAATCGAGGCCAATAAATTGTCGCCAGATCTTATTCCTGCGGCAGTGATGGCGGCGCGTGCCTATATCGAGGCGGCAAATCCAAAGAACGCTGCGCGGGTGATCACCAAAGCATGGAAAGCCCAGCCTCATCCGGATCTTGCCCGCGTCTTTGCCGAAATCGCCCCTGATGAGACCCCGCAAGAGCGACTGAAGCGCTTCAAAACGCTTGCCAAGCTCGCGCCCGAAAATCCTGAAACCAAGCTTGTTTTAGCTGAACTCCACGTTGCCGCCGAAGACTTCCCCGAAGCCCGCCGCGAGCTTGGCTCGCTGGCACAGGATGATCCGACCACACGAAGCCTGTCTCTGATGGCTGCTATCGAACGAGGAAGCGGCGCAAGCGATCAAGTGGTTCGGGCATGGCTTGCAAAAGCTGTGACCGCCTCTCGCGGGCCGCAGTGGATTTGTGACAAGTGCAACCACATCCACACAGAATGGCAGCCCGTTTGTGATCATTGTTCGGCCTTCGATACACTTTCATGGAAGCGTCCTCCGCAGGGCGAAACAGCAATCCCGTCAAGCACAGAGATGCTTCCGTTGATTGTCGGAGCGCCCGAAATGGCTGGCTCGGAAGAAGAGATCGTGGTCGCAGGAGACACACTTCTGTCCGATCAGGAAAAATAGGTCTTTTCCACAATTCGGAGCGGTGCTAAGAGCCGCTTCGGAAGCCGCAGTAGCTCAGCTGGTAGAGCACGTCATTCGTAATGATGGGGTCGGGGGTTCGAGTCCCTTCTGCGGCACCACATACAAGCTTATCTTGATGCCCAGCGCATAGTTAAGCCCTTGTCAGCACTCACATAAATGCCATTGCTCGACATTGAGCACAGCCAGAGTGTTGATCTTTACTATCTCAACTGTGAATGTCTTCGTAGGTTTGAAACCTATGCAATTACGTCTAATCACCGAGAAGGTTATGCAATCTGCATGATACCGTTTCGACCAGCGCTCTATGCAACCCTTACTCTCGCCTTCGTCATAGCAGCTGGTACACTTACCCCTCTCCCTGAGAGGATTGACGTACCAGGTACAGATAAGTGGCAGCATCTTGTCGCCTTTGCCGCACTGACCTTTCCCTTGAGCGCTACGAAACCGAGCAAGTGGATGTTCATAGCGCCTTTAGCACTCATGTTTGGCGCACTGATAGAAGTCATACAGCCCTTCGTTAACAGATACGGAGACCTTGCGGACTTTCAGGCTGATGCAATTGGCGTGTCAATCGGAGTACTCTTGGGAGCGACCGCAAACCTGATTAAGAGAATTATCAACGCACGCTAACAGAAACGATTTGAGGCGAAACCGAGAGAGTTGTATCAGCAAAGTCAAACATACGAAGATTAGAGCCGGCACGTCGTTCTCGTATGATCTGGTCACCTAAGTTCTCACGAAAGCACTCAATCATACTCTCTAGGGTGGCACAGCCCGCTGATACCAAATTCGAGAAACCTGTCGTCACCGTAAGGGATCCCGCTCTGTTATTGATGTTGAGACTTAACTCACCATCACAGGTCGCATGTATATTGGTCTGTATGCGGCAACTCATACCAATCACCTCAAGTGCTTGGACTTCAGACTCCAATGTTCCGAATAGGTTGATCCCTAAAAGCAACTCAGTCTTTGCCTGAAACACGTTCTGGCTCTGCTCAGCGGCCTTAGTCATGCTCGGGATCACGAAAAGTGCGGCAACGATCGACCAGACCCACAGCTGTGCAAGCAACCAATAAAGTCCTCTCTTCGGAAACTGAAACGAACGCTCTTGCAAGAATTCTGTTGCTGACACGTCCACTAGCATAGGCAACC
>JALRIK010000106.1:6701-8656 GCA_023255435.1 Marivivens sp. | reverse complement strand
ATCTTGGCCCCTGCGAACATCGCTTCGCGCTTTTCTGCGACTTTGGCGGTGTCCAGAAGTTCAATCAAAAGGCCGAGGCCTTCTTCGTCGATATTCGTCTTGGAATAATCGAGCAGCATATCGCCCGCCTGTGCAGAGAAGCGACCAGCGCGCGCGGTGTCGAAAAGAGAGAGGATCTTGCGGTCTTTGACCGAGGCGTAGTGGGAGAGGAGTTTATCGAACATCTTATTTTTCAGCCCAGTGCACAGTGGCACCTTGGAGGATTGCAGCAACAGGCGCTTCAGAGGGATCAAGCTTTTGCGCGGCCTCAAGAGCCGCGCGTTTTTCGGCTCCCGTGATCACGATGTGGCGGTTGATCGCGCCATTCAGAACATGCGCCGAAAGGGTGATACGCGGCTCGGGCGCCCCCGGGGCGCGCATCGGATAGAGGACATCCGTCCCCGTCAAAGCCTCTTGCAGACGGTCTGCACCTGGGAAGATCGAGGCCGTATGCATATCCGCACCCATCCCAAGGAGACAAACAGTCAAAGGCAGATGCGGCGCTATGCCTGCCGAAAGTGCGTGAAGTTCATCCTCTGCGCTTGCCCCTTCGGCGAAAAGCGGCAGGAGCGTCGCCGCCGAGGCACACCCAGTGAGCAAACGGTTCTTCAAAAGACGCGTGTTCGAGCGATCCGATGTCTCGGGGACCCAGCGCTCGTCGGTCAGCATCACGTTCACGCGCGACCACTCCAGATCGGCAGCACAAAGAACGTCAAAGATCGGTCCGGGGGTCGTGCCGCCCGGAACCGCCAAAGTCACCGTCTCTTCATGATCGAGAGCGGCGGTCAGTTCGCCTGCGATGATGTTCGCAAGGTCGATCATCATCATTTCGACATCGGGATATTCTACAAATTGCATCGGTCTATCCCTTGATGTCGCGCCAGCGGCGTCCGTCACGGTGCATCAACATGAGCGCATCATCGGGACCAGCCGAGCCTGCATCATAGAGCTTGGGCACGTCGTTGCGCTTCTCCCAGCCCTGAATGATCGGATCGGTCCAAGCCCAAGCAGCCTCGACCTCGTCGCCGCGCATAAAGAGCGTTTGATTGCCGCGGATCACGTCCATGATCAGACGCTCATAGGCATCGGTGACATCCTCTGCATCGGGGCCGAGCGCTTCGGAAAAGGTCATATCCAGCGGCACATCGATTAGACGCATACCGCCCGGACCGGGTTCCTTGATCGTCACCTGAAGATCGATCCCTTCGTTCGGCTGAAGCCGGATCGCAAGGATATTGCGGTGACGTGCCTCGTCGCCCTCAAAGATCGAGTGGCCCAGATCCTTGAAAACGACCGCGATCTCGGAGGAACGGGCCTTCATCTTTTTGCCCGTGCGGATGTAGAACGGGACCCCCGCCCAACGCCAGTTGTTGATATGGCACTTCATGGCGATGAAGCTCTCGGTAAAGGAGCGCGGGTTTTCGGCATCCTGACGATAGCTTTGGCCGCCTTCGTGGGCGTCATATTGACCGCGCACGATATGGTGGTTTTCGACGGGCTGGAGCGCACGGATCACCTTGAGCTTTTCGTTGCGCACTTCGTCCGCTTCGAATTTGCTGGGCGGCTCCATCGCGATCAGGCACAAAAGCTGCATCAGGTGGTTCTGAACCATATCGCGCATCGCACCCGATTTGTCGTAATAGGACCCGCGTCCGCCGACCCCGACCGTTTCTGCGACGGTGATCTGGATGTGATCGACATAATGGTTGTTCCAAAGCGGCTCGAAAAGCACGTTACCGAAGCGCACGGCCATGAGGTTCTGAACCGTCTCTTTGCCGAGATAATGGTCGATGCGGTAAATCTGGGTTTCGTTGAAATGCTCGGCCAGCGTCGCGTTCAGCGCCCGAGCGGTTGCCAGATCACGGCCAAAGGGCTTTTCGACAACGATCCTGCTGTCGGCATTCGCGATTTCGTTC
>JALRIK010000106.1:0-6691 GCA_023255435.1 Marivivens sp. | reverse complement strand
CTTGTGAAGACGTTCGGCGATCGCACCGAACAGCGAAGGCGCCACCGAGAAATAGAACGCCCGCACGACATCAGAACGCATCAGGTCGCGCAGTTGCGTCCAGCCGCCCTCGCCCATCGCGTCGATAGGAACATAATGGAGACGTGCAACAAACCGCTCGATACAGTCGGTCTCGTTCTTTTCCCGTCCGCCGAATTCGGCAATCGCTTCGCGCACGAGGGTCCGGAACCCTTCATCGTCCATTTCGCCACGCGCGGCCCCGATGATCCGAGAGCCTTCGGTCATCTGGCCCGACATAAAACGGCGGAAAAGTCCGGGGAGAATCTTGCGGCGTGCAAGATCACCAGTGCCACCAAAGATCACCAAGTCGAAGTTATCGACGGGAATGACGCGCGAAACCATCTGTATTCTCCGCTGTTTCCTCAGCGCGTTAGCGCTAACGACGCCCTCTTACCGAGTGTGTCAAAAAATGTCTAGCGTTACGGGGCATTTTCCGCGCAACTCTCGAACGAGATTACTTTCTATGCCGAAGCCGAAGCCGCTACCACTCCTTGAACGACTTTAGCGCTCAAATAATAAGATGGTTTCTTGCGATTTGCTTAATCTTCGAGCTCTGAGTCCCAATATAGATAATCTAGCCAAGAATTATGAAGCTCGCCGCGCCGGAACGGAACCTTGCGGGCGGTCGCATCGAGTTGATGCACCGACGGCTTGAAGGGTTTGCGTAGCAATTTCATACGCGCCTGTTCGGGGGTTTTGTTCGCCTTGCGCAGGTTGTCTTTGGAACAGGCGGTCGCGATATTGTCCCATGTGGTCAACCCGCCCTTGGAGCGCGGCTGCACATGGTCAAAGGTCAGTTCTTTGGCGGGGAATTGTTCGCCGCAATACTGGCACCTGAATTCATCCCTGAGAAACACGTGATAGCGCGTGAAGGTGACTCTCTTGCGTTTGCGATAGGACTTGAGAGCAACCACAGACGGAACCTGAAACGTCTCGGAGGCGGAGTGGATCTCGACATCCTCGTAGGCGCGGATCTGGATCACCCGCTCTTGATGCACGGCCACAAAGGCATCCTGCCAGCTCCAGACCGACAAGGGCGCATAGCTAAGGGGTTGCATATCCGCATTGAGAACGAGCGTGCGAAGCCCTTCGATCGGGGAGTGGATCATGCGCCGCCCTCCGACAATGCCGATCCCGAAAAACTACAAAAGCGCGAGACGGCCTCGCGCTTTGCATCGGAATTCAAGTCAGTGCGGCCATTGGCCGTACCCGTCACTTGGGTGACGGTACAAGGGATGAGGCAGGCCCTCTGCCCCGATCTGCGTCTATGGGTCGTTCCGGTCATGAGAGAGTCCGTCCTCGCTCTGTCTGCTTCCTACCAGCACCAGAGCGGGAGCCCCGCTCCTGCCGATAGGTCGACTATATATCGCATTCCAAAGCTGGCAAGCCCTACATCTGCCCGCCAGCCACTGAAGACAGGCATAATAGGGAAATGTCACAAACCTGTGACGGCCCGACCCGATTATTGGCGTTTGCCGATGATCGCGATGTAGGCAAAGTCATCAGTGCCGCGCTGCGCATAGCCCGCCCCTGAAACCACCGTGCCGCTTTTTCCGTGCAGACTTCCATATATCGGCACGGAGCGGGTGGAAGCCGCATCGCCGGGAACAGAATAGGTTCCGTTCGCCCCTGAATAAGTGCCGTCAGCGGCAAAAACGAGGTTCGAGTTGTTATAGCTTGCGCCCACCGTATTGGCGGTGATGTTACCTTGGTTGGTGATCAGGTTGGCGTTGAGTGTGAAGGTGCCCTCTTCAGTCGTCATCGACGAAAGAGCGGCGGTATCATAACTCATGACGGCAACACCCGTGTATTGGAAGCTGGTCCCTATCGGCAGCGCACTGGCCTTTTCCCCGCCGACCACGATTGCCTGAGAGGTATTGTCGCCAAATTTGCCGTAAATTCCCGCCACGTCCTTGTAGAAATAAGCAGGAACGTCGAGCACTGAACCATCAGCATATTTGACTTTGACCGTGCCACGCACAAAGCCGTTTGCGTCCGCGCTCAGACCGTCCATTGACGCAAGCGAAACGGCTGCAAGTCCCGCCGCATCCTCGACATCGCGGACTGCCGCGACAAAGGTGTTGTCGCCCGAACTTGCCCGAACAAGACCGAACCCACTTGTTGTGCCAGCGTCCAGCACCGTGACTTTGGGAAGACCGCCGGAACAGGCGGCCAAAAGGCTATAAGCGCTCAAAAGCGCAAAGACTCGGGTTTTCATCGGTTTGCCTGCTCGCTTGCTTTTTTCAAAGTCTACAACAGGCAACCCCTTGGGTCCAGCCTTGTGACGCCTCAGGCATACCCCAAGCGATCCCGCATAAAGGCGAGCGCCACCGAAAGCCCGTCAGGGGCGATACCATGCGCAGTTCCCTTCATCACGTGGGCATAGACCTCCTTCCATCCCGCCCTCTGGAGCGCCTCGGCAGCCTCCGGCAGGGCTTGGATCGGCATCACATCGTCCTGATCCCCATGCACCAGAAGAACAGGTGGACGGCATTCAAGCTCATCTACAAGGAGTTCAGGCTCGAGCAGACGCCCCGAAAAGGCGCAAATCCCAGCAACCTCGTCCTCGCGGCGCGGCAGCACGTGGAGCGCCATCATCGTGCCTTGGGAAAACCCCAGCACAATGACTTGCTCGGGCAAAAGATCCTCGTCCACCATAACCCCGTCGAGAAAGGCATTCAGATCTTCGGCCGCGCGATAGAGCCCGGCGCGCGATTCTTCCTCGCTCGAACCGTCGATCCAGGGGATCGGGAACCACTGATAACCGAACGGGGCACCCGCACAGCTTTCTGGCGCATCGGGTGCCAGAAAGAGCGTGTCGGGAAGATGTTCACCCAAAGGATCTGCAAGCCCCAATAGATCGGCGCCGTTTGCGCCATAGCCATGGAGAAAAATGACCGCCGAGCGAATCTCGCCCGATACGGGGTCGCGGCGTCCGGATTGTAGGGCTCGTGTCATCGCTGGTCTCCTTTGGTGCGGTCGCGCAAGTAGTAGTCCCACAAAAGCCGCCCCGCAACCGCCCGCCACGGCGACCATGCCTCGGACATCGCGCGGAGCTCTTTTTCCGTCGGTCGGGATTCGAGCGCGAAAAGCTCCTGTGCCGCCGCTTGCATAGCCAGATCGCCCCCTGCGATCACATCAGGCCGCCCCATCGCGAACATCAGGTAAATCTCAGCGGTCCAACGCCCGATCCCTATCACTTCGAGCAAACGGGCAAGCGCCTCATCGTCGGGCATCTCATCGAGCGCTTGGAAATCTATTCCGCTTTCTGCCAGCGCTTTGGCATAGCGTTGTTTTTGCCGCGTCAGCCCAAGCACGCCGAGCGTCTCGGCACTCGCACCTTGGATATGGGCGGGATCATGCATGTCGGCGGCCACCAGCCGCGCCCATACGGCTTCGGCCGAGGCCACGCTCACCTGTTGCCCGACAATCGCCCAAAGAAGAGTGGAAAAGCCTCTTTCCTGACGCCTGAGCGTCGGCGTGACCAACCGCAGAACCTCGTTGAAGCGCGGCTCGATCGCGACAAGCGCCTCGACCCCATGGGCCAAAGCCGCATCGGTCAGGATCAGCGGCATCGGGCGCGAACCCATGCTTCGGCCTCTTCGACCGTTGCGACCAAGGGTCTGGCCGCCATCTCGGGCCGCTCGATAACGATGATCGAAAGGCCCAGCTCCTCGGCTGCGCGCAGCTTGGCATCGCTGCCGCCCGAGTTCTTGGTGACCAGATAGTCAACCCCCAGCATGGACAGTAAAGCCTTTTCCTCCTCGACGGATTTCGAAGGAAGACCAAAGACAAAGCGTCCCCTCTCAAAGGGAAACTCCGCGCCCGTATCCTCGACGACCCTGACAAAGACTTCGGCTTTGCCCAAGGCTTCGAACTCTTGCAATGTCTGTCGCCCCGTGGCCAAAAACACCCGTGCGCCATTCGGGATGGCGGCGGCTGCGGATGCGGCATCGCGCACCCTGTGCCATGATGGCTTGACCGTCCATGCTGGCCGCTCCAAGCGCAAATAGGGAATACGCGCCTGCGTGCAGAGCCGATACGTCCGCTCGGTGATCCGCGCGGCAAAGGGATGGGTTGCATCAACAACGGCCTCTATTCCATTGTTTTTGCAAAACTCCAAGAAACCATCACCCCCACCGAAACCACCGATGCGCGTCGGAACACCAAGCGTCTTGGGCGCTTCGGTGACACCTGCCAGAGAGGCCGTGACCTCGAGTTCCGCTATGCGGCGACACAGCGCGCGGGCCTCGGTCGTCCCCGCAAGAACAAGGATCATCGACCTGCACGGGCAAGTATGGTGCCCGCTCTATCGATCACAACAACATCCACTTCGGGCCCTGCGTCCTGCAAAAGCGCAAGCGCACTCAGCCGCGCATGTTCTGCCACCCATTCGGCCAAGGGCGCACCGATAATCTCATAGGCTTCGAGGACCGTATTCGCGCTCACAATATCGGGCCGCCCCAATGCCTCGGCCAGCTTGGCGAAATCGACTTGAGAGCGGGAGGAATGGAGGTCCACAGCCCCTTGGGCAAGTTTGGCAAGCTTGGCGATCCCGCCCCCGATGGTGATCCGCGCGACAGGGTTCTTGCGCAGATATTTCAGCATTCCGCCCGCGAAATCCCCCATATCAAGCATGGCATGTTCGCTCAGGCCATGGAGACCTTGAACGACTTTTTCAGACGTCGCTCCCGTGCATCCCGCCACATGGGTCAGACCGCTTGCGCGTGCCACATCGACACCGCGATGAATAGACGCGATCCAGGCCGCACAGGAAAACGGACGGACGATCCCCGTCGTGCCGAGGATAGAAAGACCACCGACAATCCCCAGCCTCGGATTCCATGTCTTTTGCGCGAGCGCAGCTCCGTTGCGAACGCTGATTGTGATTTTAATATCGGGCACCTGCCCGAATTCCGATGCCAATTCGGCAACGACTTCGTCCATCATGGCACGCGGCACAGGATTTATCGCGGGCTCGCCGACAGCGATGGGCAATCCCGGCTTGGTCACGGTTCCGACGCCCTCGCCTGCTGTAAAGACGACACCGCCGTCAGAACGCTCGACCCGCGCAAGGATCAAGGCCCCATGCGTGACGTCGGGGTCATCGCCTGCATCCTTGATGATTCCCGCTTCGGCCCAATTCTCGCCGAAGGCTTGCGTTTCGATTGCAAAGCTCGGGGTTTCACCACGTGGCAGGGTGATCGAAACGGAAGCAACCTCTTGACCGCCCCAAAAACGCAAAAGCGCCGCCTTGGTGGCGGCGGTGGCGCAGGCGCCGGTGGTCCAGCCCCGACGCAATTCCTTTGCGGGTGTCTCGGTCATGGACGGCACTATAGGTCAGCAACATCGCGCCGCCAATCGCCATCTTGCCGCTTTAAAAAGAGGCGGCAAATCGCCCTAGTAGGTCGCAACTTGCCTTTCCGACAGCGCCGAGAGGCTGCATAAGGAACCTATGACTGACTCGCTCTCTCTCCCTGGCCACGATTGGCCCGAACTCAAGCCCGGATGGGTCTGGCTCTGCGGTGCAGGTCCGGGCGACCCCGGCCTTTTGACGCTCCACGCCGTCAATGCGCTGCGTCAGGCCGACGTGGTGGTCTATGACGCTTTGGTGCAGGAGAGCATCCTCGACTGGGCGCCCAAGGCCGAACATATCTATGCCGGCAAACGCGGTGGCAAACCCTCGGCAAAACAGCGGGACATCTCGCTCCACCTTGTCGAGCTTGCACGAGAGGGCAAACGGGTGCTTCGGCTCAAGGGCGGCGATCCGTTCGTGTTCGGGCGCGGCGGAGAAGAGGCTCAGACCCTGATCCAGCACGATATCCCCGTCCGGATCATTCCCGGCATCTCCGCAGGGATCGGCGGTTTGGCCTATGCGGGCATTCCCGTCACCCACCGCGACGTAAACCAGTCAGTGACCTTTGTGACGGGCCATGACCAGTCGGGCAACACCCCGCAATCCCTCGACTGGAACGCGATCAGTCGCGGCTCTCAGGTGCTTGTGATCTATATGGGGATGAAGCATCTCGACCAGATCATGACTTCACTTCTCGAAGCGGGTCGTCCGTCGAGCGAACCCGTCGCCATCGTCACGAACGCCACCACAGACGCGCAACAGGTGCTTGAAACCACCCTTGGAAGCGCCGTTGCGGATGTTGCTGCCTCGGGTCTCGAGCCGCCTGCGATCATCTGTGTCGGGCGCTCGGTTCTCATGCGGCAAGTTCTGGATTGGCAATCGCTTGGCAAGGGAGAGGCACCGCGCAATCTCGACCCCTTGGGCCGTGGTCGACCCGCCGAAAGCGCATGACAACGGGCGTTATCGTTGCAGCCCCGTCCTCAGGCTCGGGCAAAACGACCCTGACGCTCGGGCTTCTTCGCGCCCTTTGGAACACGGGCATCGCCGTTCGCGCCCATCCGCATGCGGCTCGCCACCCGTCAGCTCGCGTCGGTGCCCTCGGCGGCATGAGCGTCGAGCCGCGACACGTCGCCAACGCGCGGGTCATCGAGGCGCTCCTGTTCATCACCTCGGAGCCGCTCGACGAGCGCACGCTCGCGGGTGCATCGAACCTGTCCGAACCCGACGTCGAGGAGGCCCTGCAGCTCGTCGGACAGCGCCACGCCGAGGGCGTCT
>JALRIK010000105.1 GCA_023255435.1 Marivivens sp. | reverse complement strand
CGTCGCCTCTCGCTCAAAAATCATATGCGCGCCGACAATGGCCATCGCCCAAGGATGGTTCCAACCATTGCAGTGGAACATCGGCACGACCGACAGATAGGTCGGATGCGGCGGCAATGCCCATCCCGCGACCGACCCCATCGCCATAAGATAGGCCCCGCGGTGATGATAGATCACACCCTTGGGCTTGCCCGAGGTGCCCGAGGTATAATTGAGCGCAAGCGCCTGTCCCTCGTCCTTGGGAAGGGCCCAGTCCATCGGGTCAAGCGCAGCCAGCGTCTCGTAGTCATCGAACCCCAGAACGGGCAAAGCACGCTCCAGATGCGCAAAAGCATCGTTCAGCAACGTGCGGAGCGTCGGATCGACGATGACCATCACCGCGTCCGAATGCCCAAGGATATAGGCCACGGTCTCGGCGTCGAGCCGCGTGTTGATCGCATTGAGCACCCCGCCTGCCAAGGGCACGGCGTAATGCAGCTCGAAGTGCTCGGGACCATTGGGCGCAAGAACCGCGACCGTATCCCCGATCCCGACACCGCGCGCCGCCAGCCCTGTCGCTACCGCACGGCAACGATGCCCGACCTCGCTCCAACTGCGCGTGGTCTCGCCGCAGGTGGTGGAGGGGCGAGCGGCGTAAACCCTCTCGGCTCGCTTGAGAAAGGACAGCGGCGAAAGAGCCACATGGTTGGCGTCCTGCCACGAGGGACTTTCGAAATGGGCCCGCATGACGACCTCAGAGGAAGGGCAAGGGGACAAGCTGCGCATCGACGGCGCCCTTGTCTCGTTGCACTTGGACCGTTTCGCCTTCGGGAACGCCCGCATCGATCAGAGCATAGCCGATGTTGGCCTTCATCCGAGGCGACCAGACACAGTTGGTCATCATGCCGATGCGAACGCCGTTACGGGTGATATCCTCGCGGCGGAACCCCAAAGGCGCGGGCACATCCCCCTCGAGCACCAGCCCCAATTGGTGACGTTTGACGCCCTCGGCCTTGATCCGGCGCAAGGCGGCAATGCCCACCACATCATCATCGACATCAAGATCGACATATTTGCCCAAGCGCACTTCAAAGGGGTTGGTCATATCATCGGTATCACCGCCGACCGAAACGAGACCGCTTTCAGTCCGCTCCGCCGTGGCCGGTGCACCAGGTCCGATCCCCCAAGGCTGCCCTGCTTCTTTGAAGATGTTCCAAAGCTCGGTGCCGCGCGTCCCGTCCTTGAGATAGATTTCGAAACCGCCCTGTTTGGACCAGCCCGACCGCTGAACCGCGACGGGAATCCCGTTGATCTCGGTTTCCTTGAACCAGAAATATTTCAGATCGCGCACCCAATCGCCCAACACATGCGCAACCACGTCCTCGGCTTTGGGACCCTGAAGCGCCATGGGCGAGACGTCGGGTTCGGACACCTCGACATCAAGACCGCGTTCGGCGGCAATTGCACTCGCCCAGAACCAGATGTCGCTGTCCGCAATCGAAAGCCAATAGAGATCGTCGGCAAGCTTGAGCAGGATCGGATCGTTGATAATGGTGCCGCGATGGTTACACAGGGGCACATATTTGCCCTGCCCCACCTTGCAGCTAGAGAGATCACGCGGGCTCAGGATCTGGGCAAGACGGCTCGCGTCGGGACCCTTCAATTGCACCTGACGCTCGACCCCGACATCCCATTGCGAGACGCCGTTGATCAGCCGCCAATATTCACCCTCGGGATCGCCATAGGACGTCGGCATGATCATACGGTTATAGATACTGGCTGCGGTCATACCCTCTGCCACGGCAGAGGCATAGAATGGCGAAGGGCGCAGACGCGCCGTGGGGAATACTTGGAACATGTGACCTCCCTTGGTTATCACCTGAATGATCACTCTGGCGGGGCGCGGTCAAACGACGTATTCAGGGGCATCACCCATACGAAAAGTTATGGCTCTGTTTTGGAGTTTCCGATGAACCTCGATCTGCCCCCTCTGACTTGGCTGCGCGCGTTCGAGGCCTCGGCGCGCACGCTCAGTTTCACCCACGCGGCCGCCGAATTGCACATCACGCAAGCGGCCGTCTCGAAACATGTAAAGTCACTCGAGCACCATCTTCGCGCACCGCTGTTTCTGCGCCATCCGCGCGGGTTGGAACTTACCAAATCGGGCGCGGCCTATCTGCCAAAGGTGCAGGACGCGCTCCAGCGTCTTGCCATCGGCACACGCGAGGTTTTCGGCCAGCGCCGCAACAATGCGCTCACGCTGCGCTGTGCCGTTTCCTTTGCGGTATGCTGGCTGGCACCGCGATTGCCCGATTACCTTGACCGACATCCCGGGCGATCGATCCGTCTTCTCTCCTCGGTCTGGAACGAACCCTCCGAGGATCGGGATTTCGATCTCGATATCCAATACGGCACGGGGCACTGGCCCGGCTTCAACAGTCATCGCCTGACGTGGGAAACGATCACCCCGCTCTGTGCGCCGCATGCCCGCCTCGATACGCCTGCCGATCTCGCAGGGCAGCGTTTGCTCCATGTGCTTGGCTATCACGAGGGCTGGGGAATTTGGCTCAAGGCCGCAGGAGTCACAAGCGTCGACGCGGGCTCGGGTCTGCATCTCGATACATCGCTGGCCGCATTGGAACTTGCCGCCCAAGGCGCAGGTGTGGCTTTGGGCCGCAAATCGCTGGCCGCTCAAAGTTTGGAGTCAGGGCGTCTTGTCGCCCCCTTCGACATCGAGGTTCCGATCGACGAAGCTTTCCACCTCATCGTTCCCGCAGGCGGCACCACCCATCCCGACGCGGATGGCTTTGTAGAGTGGCTTCTCTCGACAGCGCAAAAATCAAACAGACTCCAGTCCTGATCAGACCGGCGCTACGGGGACCAAGACCCTATGACCCCACAAGCGCGTCACGCAAGGTAGTTGGCGTGGCCGTAATATTGCGCAGATCAAGCGAGGTCATCAGGTCCACAAGATGGCTGTTCATCAATTCCTGCGCCCGATCCCCATCGCGTGCGATGAACGCCTTCATCAAGGCGTGATGGGCGTTGCTTTCACAAAGCGCCGACCGTCTCTGCCAATAGAGCGCAATGATCAACGATGACCGCGAAATCAGCTGTTGGATAAAGGCTGCGATGGTTTCCTGATCCGCGATTTTCGCAATCTCGATGTGGAATTGCCCCGAAAGATAGAGCGCACGCCCATGATCGCCTTTGTGGATCGCCGCATGTTCCGCATCGATATGGGCCTGAAGCGCGGCGATCTGGGCGTCGGTAATTCGCAGCGCCGCCGAATGCGCGGTGCGCGGCTCTAGGAGAGCGCGCGCCTCAAAGACCTCGCGCGCTTCCTTGACCTTGGGCTGGGCGACAAAGGCACCTTTGTTACGGCGCAACTCCACCAAACGCTGATGTGCGAGAGACTGGAGCGCGGCGCGGACGATGGTTCTGCTGACACCATAAATCTCGCCAAGCTCGTCTTCACCCAATTTGGTGCCCGGCGCCAACCTGTGCTCATGGATGGCAAGCTCCAAGAGCTCGGACAATCGGTCGGCGGTCAGGGGGGCATCTTGCAAATCGGTCATGGTCATTCCTCTGAGATCAAATTGGAACGACACGCGCCAAAGGGCAATCGACAAATCTGATTCGAGATTGTTTTCGTAATTGTATACAATTTTGTGCGCACAATTTGAAACATCCCCGATCCAAAGCGCTCAAATTCTAGGCAACGAAGGTTTTCGAGCATCACGGCTCTTGGTTTCGATGGATACCACCCCGCGGAATCGTTTGTGCTGACCTCATCGACGCAAGACCTGCAATCGTCTGGATGGGGTGGAAATGGGTGCTGGATACGATCTCGAACTCGTCAATCTGACGAAGAAGTACGGCGAGACACTGGCCGTGGACCGCATCAATTACCATTTCAAACCAGGCTCTTACGTCTGCATCCTCGGGCCTTCGGGCTGTGGAAAATCCTCCACCCTTCGCATGATCGCAGGACACGAGAGCGTGTCCGATGGCTCTATTGTGCTCGATGGTTTCGACGTGTCGCACTTGCCGCCCGCCAAACGCGGCACCGCGATGATGTTCCAGAACTATGCGCTCTTTCCACATCTGTCGGTGCTCGACAACGTCGCCTTTTCCTTGCGGATGAAAGGCATCGACAAGGCCACGCGCCACGCCAAAGCCCGCGAGCTTCTTGAGCTGGTCGATATGACGGCCTATGCGGATCGCTTCCCCGCCCAACTCTCGGGCGGTCAGCAACAGCGCGTGGCACTGGCCCGCGCCCTTGTCACCCAGCCCAAGGTGCTCTTGCTTGATGAACCGCTTTCCGCGCTTGATCCATTCCTGCGCATCCGAATGCGGTCCGAACTCAAGCGGCTCCAACGCGAACTCGGCATCACCTTTATCCATGTGACCCATGGACAAGACGAAGCGCTTGCCCTCGGTGACGAGCTGGTGGTGATGAACAATTCGGTCATCGAACAAGCAGGCCCTGCCCGCGATGTTTGGTCTGCGCCCAAGACCGAATTCGTTGCGAAATTCATGGGTGGCCACAACGTCATCGCGGTCAATGGCACAAAGTTCGCCCTTCGCGCCGATGATGTTCTTCTCTCGAACAGCGGTCTCTCGGCTGTTGTGAACTCCGTTGAATATCAGGGCGGCCATGTCGCTCTGACCGCGCTTACCGAAAGCGGCGAAGAGGTTCTCTCGCTCGTGCCCGAGTCCCTCTTTTTCCAATCCCCTAAAAATCCGGGCGACAGCGTGATGCTTGCCTGGAACGAGGGGCGGCTGCACCGCCTCCAATCCTGACCCCCACCTCCAACCGATAGGGAAATACGAAATGTCCAAAATGCGTTATAGCCGTCGTGCCATTCTCAAGGGCGGTGTTGCCGCCGCAGCCAGTGCCGCTCTTCCCGCCCCGATGATCTGGGCCCAAGAGATCAAGGACATCACCCTGCGCCAGTTCGGCACAGGCGTGTCCAACCTCAACGATGTCGCCACCAAGGTCAAAGAGGACCTCGGTTTCACCCTTGAAATGACGGCGCTCGATTCCGACAGCGTGACCCAGCGTGCCGCCACCCAACCCGACAGCTTCGACATCGCTGATATCGAATACTGGATCTGCAAAAAGGTCTGGCCGACGGGCAACCTTCAGGCGATGGATACCTCGAAAATTGCCAACTACGACAAGATTGTGGGCATTTTCCGCAGCGGCAAACTCACCCCCGAAAGCACAATCGCCCAAGGCACCGCTCCGCATTCCGTCGGCTTCGTAGAAGGTCCGGGCGGCACCTCTTTCGCGTCGGAAGAGACGGGCTGGATGACCCTCATTCCGACCATCTACAACGCCGACACGCTCGGCATCCGCCCCGATCTGATCGTTCGTCCAATCGAAAGCTGGACCGAGCTTCTTAATCCCGAATTCAAAGGCAAAGCCTCGATCCTCGACATCTCGTCGATCGGCATCATGGATATGGCGATGGTCTGCGAAGCCATGGGTGAAATCCAGTATGGCGACAAAGGCAACATGACCATGGAAGAGATCGACGCGACCTTTGCGATCTTTACCGAAGCAAAACGCGCAGGCCAGTTCCGCGCCTTCTGGAAAACCTTTGATGAATCCGTGAACCTGATGGCCTCGGGCGAAGTCGTCATTCAATCCATGTGGTCGCCAGCCATCACGGCGGTGAAATCGCGCGGCATTCCTTGTGTCTATCAGCCGCTCAAAGAAGGCTATCGTTCGTGGGGTGGCGGCCTTGGTCTGTCGGCCAATCTCTCGGGCATGGCGCTCGATGCGGCCTATGAATACATCAACTGGTATCTGTCGGGCTGGGTCGGCGGCTATCTGATGCGTCAGGGGTATTATTCGGCGGTTCCCGAAACCTCCAAGAACTTCATGTCCGAAAACGAGTGGGGCTATTGGTTCGAAGGCAAACCCGCGACCGACGTCATCACTTCTCCCACCGGTGACGTTCTGGCCCAAGCTGGCGAAACCCGCGACGGCGGCTCTTTCGAGGATCGCATGGGTGCGGTGGCCTGCTGGAACGCCGTCATGGACGAGAACCAGTATATGGTTCGCAAGTGGAACGAATTCATCGCCGCTTGATCGAACACAAAGGGGGTGCGCCACGCGGCGCGCCCCTCCCCCCTCACGTTCCGGAGCATCTCATGACCCGCAATCTGATCGGATGGCTACAGGCCGCGCCCCTCGCGCTCGTCCTAATGGGCTTTCTCGTCGCACCGATCATCATGATCGTGATCGTGAGCTTCTGGGGCTCGACCGAATATTCGATCTATCCCGCCTTCCAGTTCGACAACTATAGCTATCTTTTCGCATCAAGCGTGGTTTGGCGGGTCTTTGGCGCGACCTTCAAATACGCGGCAATCGTCTGGGTTCTGACGCTCGGCATCGGATTCACCGTCGCCTATTTTCTCGCCTTCCATGTCCGAAGCCTCACGTGGCAGATCGCTCTTTTCCTGCTCTGCACCATCCCGTTCTGGACCTCGAACATCATCCGCATGATTTCATGGATCCCCTTTCTGGGACGCAACGGCATCGCCAACCAGACACTCATCAGCTGGGGCGTCATCGACGAACCGCTCGAATGGCTCCTCTATTCCGATTTCTCGGTCATTCTTGCCTTTGTGCATCTCTATACGCTCTTCATGGTCGTGCCGATCTTCAACACCATGATGCGCATCGACCATTCGCTTCTCGAAGCCGCGCGGGACGCAGGGGCGACGGGCTTCCAAACGCTTGTCAATGTCATCATTCCCCTCACCAAACCGGGCATCATGATCGGAACGATCTTTGTCGTGACGCTTGTCATGGGCGACTTCATCACCGTCCGTTTTATGTCGGGAAGCCAGCGCGCGAATGTGGGCCGGCTGATTTCGAACGACATCGGACTTTTGCAATATCCCTCGGCTGCCGCAACCGCCGTCGTCCTGCTTTGCACCGTTCTTCTGGTGATCGGCATCCTGCTTCGTTTTGTGAACATCCGAAAGGAACTCTGACATGGAACAAAGACCGCTCAGTTTCTATGTCCTCGCCGCCTTCTTCGCTCTCTTCGTTCTCTTTCTCTACGGGCCGACCATCACCATCGGCATCCTGAGCTTTCAGGGACCCGAGGGCGGGCTTACCTTTCCGATGAACGGGGTCTCGACCTATTGGTTCCATGACCTGTTCCGCGAACAAGCGGTCGGCGACATCTGGGGCGCATTCCGCCGCTCGTTCCTTCTCGGCCTTATGGTCATGGTTACGACGGTCGTCGTCTCTGTGTCGGCGGGCTTGGCCTTTCGCAAAAACTTCAAAGGCTCGGCAATCCTCTTTTATGCGGCGATCACCTCGCTGGTGATCCCGTCGATCCTTATCTCGCTTGGTGTGGGGCTGATCTTCAACCAACTCGGGTTCAAGGTGCATTGGGCGACCTCAGGCTTCGGCTCTCAACTCACATGGACCCTGCCCTTCGGTCTTCTTATCATGTTCGCGGTCTTCAACCGCTTCGACAAAAGCTTCGAAGAAGCCGCCCGCGATCAGGGCGCCACTGCATGGCAAACGATCCGTTTTGTGGTGCTGCCCATCATTGCGCCTTCGCTCATCGGCGTCGCCCTCTTCGGCTTCACCCTCTCCTATGACGAATTCGCCCGCACGCTACTGACCGCAGGGAGCTACAACACCCTCCCGCTCGAGGTATTCGGAATGACGACCAACGTCACGACACCCGTGATCTATGCCTTGGGCACTTTGACGACGAGCTTCTCTTTGCTGATCATCGTCGCATTCCTCTTGATGGTCTGGGGCATGAACATCCGCCGAAGACGTGCAGGCTCTGATGCAGGAAAGGGCGTGTGATGCGGATCGCCTATATCAATCCGAACGCCACAGAGGCCATGACCGAACGGGTGACAGAGGTGGTCAAGACCCTGAGCGGCACAGATGAGGTGATCGGATACACGAATGTGGGCGGCCCCCTCGCGATCCAAGGCCCCGAGGACGGTCAAGCCGCGATCAAGGGCGTCCTCGCGCTTGTCGATACCGCAATAGCGGAGGGCGCGGATGCCATCGTCATCGCCTGCTTCGACGACACGGGGCTTGACGCAGCCCGCGCAAGATCAAGCGTGCCCGTGCTCGGCATCGGTCAAGCCGCCTTCACCATGGCGACCCTGCTCGGCAAACGGTTTTCGGTCGTGACCTCCCTCGCCGTCTCGATCCCCGTCATCGAAAAGAACATTGTTCATCAAAACTTCGCCGCGTCCTGCCAGAGTGTGCAGGCAAGCCATCTGCCCGTTCTGACGATCGACGAAGGCAGCGCCGAGACGCGCGACACTCTCGCAACGGCGATCCGAACGACCATGGCCACCGATGGTGTCGACACGATCGTCTTGGGCTGCGCGGGTATGGCGCATCTTCTCGATGACCTGAAGAACAGAACCCAAGGCCTCCTTCTTGACGGGGTCAGAGCTTCCTACGCTCTCGCCCACGCTTGCGCCGTTTATCCAAACAGCAATCGTTAGGCGACGCCGCATGCGCCGATGATCGTGCGGCCATCAAACAATGGGATCAAGTAAAGCTCCTGAACGATGTTTTCGGGCGACGGTGGCAAGCTTGTCGTTCCGGGTCCCTCTGAGCCTCCCCCACTGAACCGGTCCACCGCTATGTTTAGGAAACGGAGGACCAGGAATGGCAAACATACGACCAAAG
>JALRIK010000104.1 GCA_023255435.1 Marivivens sp. | reverse complement strand
CGATCATGACCGAGTGGTCGATGACGAGATCGACGGGAACCAGCGGATTGATCTTTTTCGCATCGCCGCCAAGCGCCTTGATGCCGTCGCGCATCGCAGCAAGGTCGACCACCGCGGGAACGCCGGTGAAGTCCTGCATCAGAACGCGGGCAGGGCGATAGGCGATCTCTCGCGCGCTATTGCCACCGTTCTTGGCCCAATCGCCAAACGCTTTGATGTCTTCGACCGAAACCGAGAAACCGTTGTCTTCGAAGCGAAGCAGGTTTTCGAGAACCACCTTGAGCGAAGCGGGCAGCTT
Source organism: Marivivens sp. (assembly GCA_023255435.1). Lineage (GTDB taxonomy): Bacteria > Pseudomonadota > Alphaproteobacteria > Rhodobacterales > Rhodobacteraceae > Marivivens. Next base: position 8,436 of record JALRIK010000104.1, on the reverse strand, counting down.
GGAGAAATCACCAAGACCGGCTTCCTGCGCGGCGGGAATAGAGTAGTAGGCAACCGACGTGCCACCGGCTTTGAGCGTGCGGCGGGTCTTGGCGGTATCTTGGCCGACCTGAATGGGCATTGGATATGTCCTTTTGTTGGCGTTGGCGTGGGGTCTGCGTGCTTTTGCCCTAGGCTGCGCGTGCAATCAAGGGCTCAGATGGCGCGTTGTATACCATTGCACACAATTAATGCCAAGGGGTGGAATGAGACTTTGTTGATCCCCTTTTGACGCAGGGGCAACGGGCGAATTGACACATTTGGTGACAAAAATTCGCGATAGCTTGATTGGCACCCGCAGCCTTGATCAGTTACACGGAAAGTCAGCTGCCACTATTGCGGAAATTTTGATGCGCACTTTGATCTTGTCTGTGCTGTTCGGGCTTGGAATGTCGACGCCGACTTGGGCGCAGGACGCACGGCAAGTGCCTGTTGTGGTAGAGCTTTTTACCTCTCAAGGGTGTTCGTCATGCCCGCCCGCGGATGAAATGCTGACCCAACTTGCCCAAAGCGATGAGGTCCTCGCCTTGGCTTTGCATGTGGATTACTGGGATTACCTCGGCTGGACTGATGAATTCGCCAACCCCAAATTCACCCGCCGCCAAAAGATTTACGCCCATAACGCGGGCGAGCGCACCGTCTATACGCCGCAGTTCGTCGTCGCCGGTCAAACGGCCGTTGTCGGCGCACAACCCGTTGCCCTCATGGATGCGATGCGTGTCTCGCTCGGCGTCGGTGGAAGGGTCGAACTTTCGTCGTCGCGCTCTGGCGATGTTCTTTCGATTAGCGCGCGCTCGGTCGGACCGCTCCATCGCCCCGTCGCGGTCCAGATCGTGCGCTTCAGCCCTTCGGAGCAGGTTGCCATCGAGCATGGCGAAAACGAGGGCAAGATCATTGATTACGCCAACGTGGTGCGTGATTGGCAGATTGCAGGCGAATGGAACGGCGCACAGCCTCTCGAAGTCGAAATCCCCGTGCAAGGCGCGCTGCCTATAGCAGTGATTTTACAAGAGGCAGGGCAGGGCGCCATCCTCGCGGCCAATCGAATCGACTAGCTTTTCCAGCGGCGGTGCACCCAGAACCATTGGTCGGGGTTTTCTCGCACGCGCGCTTCGAGCCGCGCAGTGATCGCTTTGGTCATCGGGATCGGCTCGTCGATCGGCACGGGCGCTTCGAGCACGCAACGGAACCCGAGCCCGTCGGGCTTTCTTATGCCGAAAAACGGAATCACGACCGCATTGCACCGTTTGGCCAGACGCGCAGCCGAAACGGGCGTGTCGCACTCCACCCCCAAAAACGGGAGCTTCTCGCCGTCGGGATCGTGCACGTCGATGAACAAAATCCCGATACCGCCGTTCAGGAGATAGCGGTGGAACGCGAATGTTCCCTCGCGCCCTTGTCGGAACACCTGACCGCCGAGGATCTCGAGCGTCTGTTCGTAATGGGCATCGAAATAGCGGTTCGACATCGGGCGATATATGCCGCCGATGGTGTAGCCCAGATCCGTGAGAAGATGGCGCGGGGCTTCATGATTGCCGAAATGGCCTGCGACCATGAGCACGGGGCGACCTTCTGCCTTGGCCCGCGCGAGCGCGGCAAGACCTTCGCCTTCAAGAACGGTGCCCTGGTCCCTTAGAAATTTGCCAAAGTCCTTGCCGAAAAAATTCTCGCACAGGGTGCGGCCGAAATTGTCGAGCATTCTGTCGGCAAAAGCGTCCTTGTCTGCAACGGACATTTCGGGGTGGATCAGGTCGAGGTTCTTGAGGATGCGGCGTTTGTATCCTGCGATGGGCCCAAGAAATTTAGCCGAGAAGCGGCCGAACCAAGCCACACGTGCATAATAGGGTTTGCGTCCGACATACCCGAGCACAGCCTGAAAAATTTTGTAACTGACCCAGTCTTCGATCAGTTTAAGTCGGCTGCGCTGTTCGGCCATTCCCTCTCCTCTTCGTTTCCCCTTCTTAGGGGGGGAGCAGGGGGGCGGCAAGTCCTAGCCGTTTTGCTTTTGTCGCAGTGTGATCTCGCCGCTGGCCTCGAGTGATTTGATGGCGGCGACAAGCGCCTTGTGCGCCTCTTCCCCGTCTTTGGCAGACACGGTGCCGCGTTCCGCGATCTCTTCACAAAGCGCGGTGGAGAGGCGTTTGGAGATATTGGCGAGGATGAATTCGGCGATGGCTTCGGTTTTGCTGCCTTGGGACATGGCAAAGGCGAGCCCGCTGACGAGCTGGTCTTGGGGAATGCCGCGCACGATGCTTGGCATATCCTTGGGCTCGATCCGTTCGGCAATATCGGCAAAGGTAAAGATCGACTCGCGCACGGCGCTTGCAAATTCCGGCGTATCCTCTTCGAGCGCGCCGAGAATGGCATCGCGCGTGGCGCTGTCGGCAGAGTTCAGAATATCGGCCACCCGTTTGCCCGAAGGCGTATCAAATCCCTTTGGCCGTTCGATACAATGGGCGTCGGCCAAAGCATGACCGATGGACAGGATCACTTCGGGCGGGGTCACTTCGACGCGGGACATGGTTTGGGCGATGCGTCTGGCGGTCGGCCCGCTCAGCTCACGCAAAAGGTCCGCGGCTTCGGTCACGGGAATTTTGGAGAGCCAGATCGCCCCCACCTCGGGCGCTTCAACCGATGCAATGCGCACCCGTTTTTCGGGATCAAGGGCGGCAAGCCGCGTCCATGGATCAAGCGAGGGCGCGCCAAGGGTTTCGGCGCGGAGCCGATTTTGGGCCGCACTGCTCAGATAGGGAGAAAGGCTTTCGGCCGCCGCCCGAAGCCCATCGCCCGACGGCAGCACAAGCGCCTCGAGCTCGGCATTGAATTCCGCGACGATACGCGAAAGCGTCTCCTGATCCACATCGGGCAAATCGCCAAGCTCTTTGGTCAGTGAGACCTGAACATCCTCGGGCAAGGCATCGAGCGGCAGCGGGCTGCCCTTGTCGATGAGATAGCGAAGAATGATTGCGGCTTTGCGCCGTTTGTTCACGGATTGCGCCATAGGGCCATCGAGCATGTTTGCACCTCCTACCAAAAGCATTGGCGCAAATAGCTGAACAAATCCTTACCCGAGGGCGATGTCAGATCCCGACCGACACTTGCGCTGCAAAAAACCGCAACTGTTCGCGAGCGCTTGGTTCAAGGGCTTCGAACACGCCGATCTGGTGGTCCAGCGTCTCGAAGAGGTCATGCGTTTCGCTGCATTCGGAATCTGTGAATTCGCGATCCGCACGCGAGAAACCGCCGAAGCTTTTGGCGCTAGTCCGTTCGGTTGCACAGGCGACGCCATAGACAAGCCCATAGGTCGCAGCGTCGTGAAAAATTGTTTGATCTCCAGACGTAAGGTCACTCCAGCGCGCGACGCCGCTGCTGTTTAAACCCCAGACCACGACCGGATCGTCGAACATGTAACCCTTGGCGGAATAGTGTTTCGACCACTCGGACGAAAAGGTCTGGAATAGATAGGTCGGAGTGGTAAAGTTGATCCGCATAGCAAGTGCAAAACCAGAAGGCGCAATGTGCTTCAGAGCCTCCAAGGTTTGCGCGATGTCGGAAATCGATGTCATTGTGGAACCTTTGGCCGAGTTGTGGGTTCATCGTATATATTTTTAACAGACACAAGTATAACGTGTGCGGCGAAGGTCGTAGTCTCATTTATCGACGAGGTGGAAGAGTGACGCTTCCAATGAAAGTCATCAGCAAGCTCACGCAAGCGCAGCTCCAAGAGCTTGCGCCTTGCGGGCATTATATCGCCTTGCGGATCGGGTTTGCTTTTCCCAAGGAAGAAGTAAACGCGTTGCCCGACGCTTGGGTCAAGCTTTACACTGAAGAACGGCTTGTTCTTGCGGACCCTGTTCTGCGGTGGGCTTATCGGGTCGGCGGTGCGATCCGTTGGAGCGATCCCGCTTTTTCGCAATATGCCGAATTTTTCGAGAAAGCGGCGCGTTTCGGGTTGCGATACGGGGCGAGCTTCACCTCGAGCGACAAAGGCAAGGGCGGGCAAATCTCGGTTGCGCATTTCGTGCGTGAGGATCGCGATTTCACCGAAGAAGAAATGGTTCTTTTGCGCGGTCATCTCGAAGCACTCCACCGCGAAAGTGCGCCGCCTACCAATCTCACCGAAGCTGAGATCGAAACGCTTTCCCTTGTCAAAGAGGGGATGCGGCTCAAACAGGCGGCCCATGTCTTGGGGATCAGCGAGGGGGCGGTCAAACTTCGACTGCGCAATGCCAAAGCCAAGCTTGGCGCGGCCACGAGCACTCAGGCCGCCACGATGGCGAGCGCGCACGGTCTTATCTAGCCGCGCCAAAAGAAAAGGGGCCGCGAGGGCCCCTTTTTATTATGCGCCGAACACGCGGCGGAAGATCGTATCGACATGTTTGGTGTGGTATTCCATGTCGAATTTCTCGTTAATGCCGTCGACGCCGAGGGCTTTCACGACCTCTTCGTCGGCAAGCAGCAGTTCACGAAAATCAAGACGCTCTTCCCAGACCTTGAGCGCATTGCGCTGAACCATGGAATAGGCGTCTTCACGCGACACGCCCGCTTGGGTGAGGGCGAGAAGAACGCGCTGCGACATCACGAGACCGGGGAATTTGTTCATGTTGTCCAGCATGTTCTGCGGGAACACGAGCATCTTGTCGATCACACCGGTGAGACGGTTCAGAGCGAAATCGAGCGTGATGGTCGCATCCGGCCCGATGCCGCGCTCGACCGACGAGTGCGAGATATCGCGCTCGTGCCAGAGAGCGACGTTCTCCATTGCGGGGATGACGGTCATGCGCACGAGGCGGGCAAGGCCGGTGAGGTTCTCGGTTAGAACGGGGTTCTTCTTGTGCGGCATCGCGGACGAGCCTTTTTGGCCCATCGAGAAGAATTCCGCCCCTTCGAGAACTTCGGTGCGCTGCATGTGGCGGATTTCGATCGCGACGTTTTCGATCGACGAGGCGATCACACCAAGGGTCGCAAAGAACATGGCGTGACGGTCACGCGGGATCACCTGGGTCGAGATCGGTTCGGGCTTGAGGCCGAGCTTCTCGCAGACGTGCTCTTCGACGCGCGGGTCGATGTTAGCAAAGGTGCCGACTGCGCCCGAGATGGCGCCCGTTGCGACTTCTTCGCGGGCAAGCTTGAGACGGGCAAGGTTGCGGTCCATTTCGGCATAGAAACGGGCAAAGGTCAGACCCATTGTGGTGGGTTCTGCGTGGATGCCGTGGCTGCGACCGACGCGGACGGTATTCTTGTGTTCCATCGCTCGCTTTTTCAGCGCAGCAAGAAGCGCCTCCATATCCTTGATCAGGATGTCGGATGCGCGGACGAGCTGCACGTTGAAACAGGTGTCCAGAACGTCCGAAGAGGTCATACCCTGATGCACAAAACGTGCCTCTTCCGAGCCGACGTGTTCTGCAAGGTGGGTGAGGAAAGCGATCACGTCGTGCTTGGTAACGCCTTCGATTTCGTCGATGCGGTCAACGTTGAATTCGACGTCCTTGGCTTTCCAGACGGCTTCGGCATTCTCGCGTGGGATCACGCCCAGATCGGCCTGTGCGTCACAGGCATGCGCCTCGATCTCGTACCAGATCTTGAACTTGGTTTCAGGCGACCAGATGGCAACCATATCGGGGCGGGCATAACGGGGGATCATAGCGAGCAGCCTCTTTGTCATAAGGATTGGCTGCCTCTTAATGCCAAGGGTGGCTGGCGGCAAGGGCGATGGGGACAATCCTTGCGTGCAAGGTATCCAAATGCATCGGCAGGTTCGCGCTTGAACCGGTCTTCTGTGATTGTCAAAGCGGAAAACTTTGGTCAGGTTCTGGCAAAAGCTTGAAGTGAGCAGATGTCGACGTTCTTGAAAACACTTGCGGTTTTGGTCCTGATCGGAGTTGGCTTTTCCCATTTGGGAGGCTGGATCGCCTTTGCCGACTCTTTGGCGGTGGTGCGGCCGCTGTTGCTTTTTGCGGGATTTATCCTTTCCTTTGCGCTTTTGTTCATGCGCGCGCGGCTGCTCGCGGCCTTTGTCCTGATCGGTTATGTTGCCTCGACCATCGATACGGTTTGGGCGCTCCATGGCGGGCAGGGCGAGGCTGGAAGCCTTTCGCTCTATCAAAAGAACATGCTTTGGAACGGAACCGACCGCCAGTCGCTCCTTGATGACATTCTCCGCGCGGATGCCGATTTCGTCACCCTGCAAGAGACGTCGAACGACAATATGGGCATTCTCAAAGGGCTCGAAGGTGTCTATCCGCACCGACTTGCCTGCACGACCCCCGGGAATGGGGGGATCGCGATCTATTCCAAGTTTCCGCTGATCCAGCCCGAAGCGAAATGCGAATTCGGCGATGGCGTCGTGCTTGCTCAGGCCCAGATGCCCGACGGTGGCGCGATCTGGGTGGCCTCTGTTCATCTGAACCGCCCGTTCCCCTATACCCAAGCCAATCAGGTGCCAGGGATCGTGCGCGGGCTTGCCGATCTAGAGGGGCCGATCCTGATCGGGGGGGATTTCAACATGGTGCCTTGGGGCTCTGCGGTGCGCCAGATCGAACGCGCTGCCAATGCCGATCGCCTGGGCGGATATCTCACCACATTTCCGTCCTATGGCTGGAAGCTGATTCTGCCGATCGACCACATCCTAATCCCCAACACGGGCGAAGGCTTTGTCGAAGTGCGGCCCTTGCTTGGCTCGGACCATCTCGGGCTTTTGGCGCGGTTCTCGATCTGAAAAGGGGGCGGGTATGACAGTCATTCTCCAAGACCATATGCCCGAAGACCAGCGGCTGGCGGCCGCTTTTCCTTTGCCCAAGATGCAGCCCGTGACGGGCCCGCTCTTGCGCATCGACGAAGCCTATGGCGCTCAGGTCGCGGAGAAACTTCGTCTGATCGCGGCCAATAGAAGCGCCCATATCGCCGTCACAACAGGGGCCGAGGCGGCTGTCGCAGAGCTTTATGACTTCATTCTGGCCGAGGTCGAGACGCTGGGCGGTTTCGAGCACAAAGGAGACGAAATGCGGTGCCCCGATGGGCGCCGCGTTTTGCTTGATCGCACTGCACCCTTCGAAACTCTTGCCGCTCTGGTGCAAGAGGATCTCTGTATCCTGCAAAAGCGGGGGGACGAGCATGTCCTGACCGCCGCGCTATTGGGGTTTCCTGCGGCTTGGACACTCGGGGAAAAGATCGGCTATCCGCTTACCCGCATTCACATGCCGGTGCACCATTACGACGCGTCAATAGCGGCGCGGGTCCAGAGGTTCTTTGACGGGGTGCAGGTCGGGCGACCGCTTTGGCGGGCGAATTTGCTCCGCTATCAAAACCCCGAGCTTTATCAGGCGCATAGCGAAGCGAACCCACGCCCCGTGGGAACTGTGAACAGTCCTTATATCCGAAGCGAAAGGCAGTCTGTCTTTCGGCTTCCCGAGACGGACGCCGTGGTCTTTTCGATCAAAACGGTGGTGATCAAAGCCTAGCGCTTGATAAGTCTGCGCAAACGCTCAAGCCGGCTTGGCGATTTTTCTGTGTCTTCGCAAATTTGCGGATGGATGTTTTTCGGTTGGCTGCCATTCAAACGGCCCTGACGCACCAATTGCGCCTTCCAGCGCTTTTCAATCGCTGCAATGCGGTCTGCGGCGGAGAGGTCCTCAAAGGACAGGGGTGTTTTTTGATCGAGAGCCATAACGAGCCTGAAAACTAACGAAACAAAGATGCCGATATGCATCCCTGCGTTACCTGTTACGGCTCGATTGGGGCAGGATTTAGCCCTCGTGGTGCGAAAATTCTGACTTTTGTCGTCAATTTTAACGGCGCGACCCGTTGAATCCCCAAAGAAAAAGGGCACCCGAAGGTGCCCTTTCCCAAGGATCGTAACAGCGCGATTAGCAGCTGTAATACATCTGGTATTCGATCGGGTGCGGCGTGTGCTCGTAGGCGTAAACTTCTTCCCACTTGAGGTCCATATAGGCCTGAAGCTGCTCTTTGGTGAACACGTCACCAGCGAGGAGGAAGTCCATGTCTGCTTCGAGAGCTTCGAGAGCTTCGCGGAGCGAACCACAAACGGTCGGGATTGCTGCCAGTTCTTCCGGCGGCAGATCGTAAAGGTCCTTGTCCGACGACGGGCCCGGATCGATCTTGTTCTTGATGCCGTCAAGGCCAGCCATGAGCAGAGCCGAGAATGCGAGGTAGGGGTTCGCAGCCGGATCGGGGAAGCGGGCTTCGACGCGCTTGGCCTTCGGCGACTCCGACCACGGAATACGGACGCAACCCGAACGGTTACGAGCCGAATACGCACGCAGAACCGGAGCTTCGAAGCCCGGGATCAGACGCTTGTAGGAGTTGGTCGAGGGGTTGGTCAGCGCGTTCAGAGCCTTAGCGTGCTTGAGGATACCACCGATGAAATAGAGAGCTTCCT
>JALRIK010000103.1 GCA_023255435.1 Marivivens sp. | reverse complement strand
CGCGATGTGACTGTTGTTGATGATGGCAACGGCAATGCTAAGCTGATCTTCCCCAATGGTGAGACGATAGTTTTGGCGGGAATCTCGCCGTCGTCAGTGGATACAGGGATCGAGCTTAATGCCATCGGCATTCCCTGCTTTACCACGGGAACTTTGATCAAGACCCTACGCGGTGAGGTCCCTGTCGAATTCCTTCGGCCGGGCGACATGGTTATCACACGTGACAACGGCCCGCAGGAACTCCTCTGGTCGGGAATGCGGCGTCTTTCGGCGCGCGACCTTGATGCCGCGCCGCATCTTCGGCCGATCTGGCTCGCGCCGGGGGCATTCGGCGGTGAAAAGGGCCTCTTGATCTCGCCACAACACGCGGTCGAAGTCGATATCCCTGATCGCGGTCGGACAGCGCGTTTTGTCCGTGCGCGCCATCTTGCGCGGCTCAAAGGGGGCAAAGTGCGTGTCGCCCACGGCATCCGCAAGGTCACATATGCCCACCTTTTGTTCGCTGAACATCAAGTGATCTATTCGAACGGAATCGCGACCGAGAGCTTTTATCCCGGTGATGTCGCAATCAATTCGCTTTCTGACGCTTCGCGCCGCGAACTCGAGGCATTGTTGCCTGATTTCGGTCGTTTAGCGGCTTCGGACTTCTACGGAGACACCGCGCGCCCCGTCGCCCGATTCCGCGAATTGCCCGAAGATTTGCGCGAACTCGGCGTCTAAGGCCGATTCCGTCCGATTCTTGTCAAAGTCAATTGTCCTGCAGGCTGGAAAATGCGCAGTCGAGTTTCCTCGGGTATTCTCATGCGCGGGGAAACTTCCCAATTTGTGACGTTTTTGAACCATTTTTGGTCTGATAAGTTGCATTAACTGGAATGACTTGTTCTACTTTGAAAAGATAAACGCAGCACAAGCTGCCAAAAATAACGTCAGGGAGAGACGGCTTGACCAAATCCGCTAACGACGGTGCGTTCGTCGAATTCGAACGGGTTCAAAAGAGCTATGACGGGGAAACGCTCGTTGTAAAAGATCTCAATCTTACCATGCCCAAGGGCGAGTTTTTGACCATGCTTGGGCCGTCGGGCTCTGGCAAGACGACTTGCCTTATGATGCTTGCTGGGTTCGAGACTGCCACCCACGGGGAAATTCGTCTGGACGGTGTTTCGATCAACAACATCCCGCCGCACAAGCGCGGCATCGGCATGGTGTTCCAGAACTACGCTCTTTTCCCGCATATGACTGTCGCAGAGAACCTCGCGTTCCCGCTCGAGGTCCGCAAGTTGGGCAAGTCCGAGCGTGAAGAAAAGGTAAAACGCGCCCTCGATATGGTGCAGATGGGGTCCTTCGGGGGACGCCGCCCCGCCCAGCTCTCGGGTGGTCAGCAGCAGCGTATCGCTCTTGCCCGCGCCCTTGTTTTCGAGCCCGAGCTTGTGCTCATGGATGAACCTTTGGGTGCTTTGGACAAGCAGCTTCGCGAGCACATGCAGTTCGAGATTACGCGCATTGCCCACAATCTCGGAATCACCACTGTTTACGTGACGCACGACCAGACAGAAGCCTTGACGATGTCTGACCGTGTCGCCGTGTTCAACGATGGCCGCATCCAGCAGCTTGCTCCGCCCGACGAGCTTTATGAAGCGCCGCAGAATTCCTTCGTTGCGCAATTCATCGGTGAAAACAACACCTTGAACGGTGTTATTCAATCGATCAGCGGCGACCGCTGCACGGTGAAGCTCGATAGCGGTGACGTCATCGATGCAAAGCCTGTGAACGTCAGCAAAGTCGGAGATCGCACTCAGGTCTCGATCCGTCCCGAGCGCGTCGAAATCAACAAAGACCGCCTCAGCAAGGATGCCCATACGCTCAAAGCCGAAGTGCTTGAGTTTATCTATATGGGAGACATTTTCCGCACCCGTCTGCGCGTTGCGGGAACCGAGGATTTTGTCATCAAAACACGCAATGCGCCCGATCAGGTGCGCTTGCAGCCGGGTCAGCAGATCGAAATCGGCTGGCTTGCTGAAGATTGCCGAGCGCTGGACGCCTAAGTCCCGCTCAAGCAAAACTCCCCCTGTCCGGCCCGGAAGGGCAGCGGGAGCAAAAACGAACCGGGTGTAACACGGGAGAATAACATGAAACTTGTAAAGACCCTTCTAGCAACTTCGGCAATGACCGTAGCTGCTGGTGCGGCATTCGCTGAAGGCCACGGCAACATGGCCAACGAAATGACCATCGTGAGCTGGGGTGGCGCATATCAGATGAGCCAGACCAAGGCTTATTTCGAGCCCTATAGCGCGATGAACGAAGGCCTCACCATTCTCACCGACGAAAGCTCGGGCGATGCTGTAACCAAGCTTCGTGCAATGTCCGAAGCCGGCAACGTGACCTGGGACCTCGTGGACGCTGTTGCTTCTGACGCAATGCGTCTTTGCGACGAAGGCCTTGCGATGGAAATCGACCATGACGCAATGCTTGCCCCTGCACCCGATGGCACCCCTGCGTCCGAAGACTTCGGCGACATGATCGTATCCGACTGCTTCATCCCGCAGATCGTTTACTCGACCACCTTCGGCTACCGCACCGACCTGCTTCCATCTAAGCCCGAGTCGGTTTGTGCGATTTTCGACACCGATGCATACCCGGGCAAGCGTTCGCTTGAAAAGCGTCCGATCGGTAACCTCGAGTGGGCTCTGATCTGTGACGGCGTTTCGATCGATGACGTTTACAGCACTCTCGAAACCGAAGAAGGCGTTGCTCGCGCATTCGCCAAGCTCGACACCATCAAAGCAGACACCATCTGGTGGTCGGCTGGTGCAGAAACCCCGCAGCTCCTTGCTGACGGCGAAGCAGTCCTCGGTTCGACCTACAACGGTCGTCTCTTCTCGGCCATCGCCGAGCAGGGTCAGCCGATCGGTATGCTTTGGGATTGGCAGATGCTCGATCTCGACGGTTGGATCATCCCCGCTGGTCTTCCGGAAGATCGTCTCGCTCGCGTGATGGACTTCGTCTACTACGCAACCGACAGCCAGCGTCTTGCTGATCAGGCCAAATACATCTCGTATGGTCCGGCTCGTCAGTCGTCCGCTCCGCTCGTAGGTCAGCACGCTGAACTCGGCATCGACATGGCGCCGCACATGCCGCTCGACCCCGCAAACTCGGTGAACACCTTCCTGTTCAACTACGAGTGGTGGGCAAACTATCGCGACGACATGGACGCGAAGTTCCAGGCTTGGCTGCTCCAGTAATCTGAGCACCTTTCGCAGAGGGCCTTTTGGCCCTCTGCACCCCGCTTTGTTTTCGCATGGCGCTCGGGTTGCGAGCGTCCCGCAAAGACAAAGGTTCACAAAGGACCTGATAAAAAGACAGGGAGCGAAAATGGCTCAGAATGACAGCACCACGGGCGGCGTGATGCTTGCCGCAGACGGCACTCCGCTTAAGAAAAGTCTCGATCGCGCTTTGCGGGCGCAAAAGATCCGCGCGCTTGCGCTGATTGCACCGCTTTTGCTCTTTATCCTCGTGAGCTTTGTATTCCCGATCGGTGAGATGCTGCTTCGTTCGGTCCAGAACACAGTCGGCACGGATTACATTCCCGATGTTCTTCCCAACGTTGTTGTAGAGCTTGAGGAGTGGGATCCCGCGTCGGGTGAAGCCCCTCCAGAAGCCGTTTATCGCGCAATGGCGATCGATTTTTCGGCCGCTTTCGATAACAAGCTCCACACACAGCTTGGCCGCCGTTTCAACTATGAAACTCCGGGTATGTCGTCGCTGTTCCGCAAGTCGGGGCGTCCTGTGACAAAACTCGACCCTGAAAGCGGCAACCTCAAGGAAGCGTTCCTCGAGATCGACAAAGATTGGGGCCGTATCGACTACTGGGCCACGATCAAGGCGAACTCGGGTCGCTACACGATCAATTATTTCCTTGCTGCATTTGACGCCGAGCGCACGCTGGACGGCATCAAGCTCAAGGACCCAGATGAGCGCGTATACCAAAAGCTACTGCTGAGAACGCTCGGCCTCAGCCTTGTTATCACGCTCTGCACGCTGGCGCTGGGCTATCCCGTGGCCTGGTTGCTGGCGGACCTTCCGGCGCGTACCTCCAACCTTTTGCTGATCCTTGTGCTTCTGCCCTTCTGGACTTCGCTTCTGGTGCGCACCTCCGCTTGGAAAATCCTACTCCAGGAACAGGGCGTTATTAATGACATCTGGATCTGGCTCGGTTTCGAGGACCGTCTTTCGCTGATCAACAATCAGCTTGGTGTGATCATTGCTATGACCCATATCCTTCTGCCCTTTATGGTTCTGCCGCTCTACTCGGTGATGAAGACCATCCCTCCGTCCTATCTGCGTGCCGCCAAGTCGCTTGGTGCGACCAACACCGTCGCGTTCCTTCGGGTTTACTTCCCGCAAACGACGCCCGGTATCGGGGCAGGCGGACTTCTCGTGTTCATCCTTGCGGTTGGTTACTTCATCACGCCCGAACTCGTTGGCGGTGCAGACGGCACGTTCATCTCGAACCGCATTTACTACCAATTCTCGGCCTCGGGTAACTGGGGACTTGCAGCAGCGCTCGGCACGGTGATGCTCGTGGTGGTTCTGATGCTCTACTACATCTACGACAAGCTTGTCGGCGTCGATAACGTGAAGCTGGGGTAAACGACTATGGCAACCACTCTCCAACCCTATGCAACGACTGGTCAGCGGATCTGGTTCTATACCTTCCGCGTGCTTTGCGGGCTGATCTTCTTTTACTTGATCTTCCCGATCCTTGTTGTGATCCCGCTGTCCTTCAACTCTCAGGACTTCTTCACCTTTACGCCCGAGATGCTGCGGCTTGATCCCGATGGGTTCTCGCTCAAGCACTATCGCGACTTCTTCGGTGAGAACGGTGATTACAGCTGGCTGCAGGCTTTCGGCAACTCGATCAAGATCGCACCGCTTGCAACGCTCATCTCGGTCAGCCTCGGGACTTTGGCAGCGATCGGTCTGACCCAGCCGCATGTGCCGTTCAAGCGCCAGATCACAGCTCTCCTGATCTCGCCGATGATTGTTCCGTTGATCATCACTTCTGCCGGTATGTTCTTCTTTTATGCGAACATCGGTCTTCAGGGGACGTTCGCGGGCGTTGTTCTTGCTCACGCCGCACTTGGTATTCCCTTCGTGATCATTACCGTGACTGCGACCCTGTCGGGATTTGATACTTCGCTGACCCGTGCGGCAGCAAATATGGGGGCTGACCCTCTGACCACCTTCTTCCGTGTTCAGATGCCTCTGATCCTTCCTGGTGTGATTTCGGGTGGCCTCTTTGCCTTCATCACATCGTTCGACGAAGTGGTTGTTGTCCTTCTCGTCGGTTCGGCAGGTCAAAAGACCCTTCCGTGGCAGATGTTCATCGGTCTGCGCGAACAGATCAGCCCGACCATCCTAGCGGTTGCGACGATCCTTGTGGTGGTGTCGATCGGCCTTTTGACCACTGTGGAAATGCTGCGCCGCCGCTCCGAGCGTCTTCGCGGTATGTCGCCGAGCTGATCGGCGCGCGCCAACCAAAAGAAAACGCCGGCTCATTGGGCCGGCGTTTTTGTTTGTCCAGATAAGCCTTCGTTCCTAGGGAATAATCAAGAGCCATCCCCATACGGTGAGGATCGAAACGGCGGTCGCAATAAGAACAGTCGAGGCGGCAACACGCATGGCGCGTTGATACATGTTTGCGAAAAGAAACGCGTTCACCCCTGGGGCCATCGAGGCCGTCAGGACCGCAGAACGGAACTCGCCTTGGGTGATCCCGAGCCATTTGCCCATGGTCCATGTCACGGTCGGGTGGATGATCAGGGAAACGAAAATCATGAAGAGAATGGCGCGCATGTCACCTTCTGGACGATAGCGATAGAGAATGCCGCCTAGTCCGAAAAGCGCCGCAGGAAGGCCTGCCTTGGTCATAAGGCCGATGGCATCCCAAAGAACATTGGGCAGGGGAATGCTCCCAAGATTTACGATAGCGCCCAGCGTGATCCCGACGATCAACGCATTGTGGAACATGGCATTGAGAACCTTGCCCGGAAGTTTGGAAAGCGAGCCGCCCTTATTCTGGGTGATCTCCATCGCGGTTATGCCGATGGCATAGCAAAGCGGCGAGTGTATCGCGATGATCGCAAAGTTGGAGACCAGAGCATCCGCGCCATAGGCCCGTTCAGTGATCGGAACGCCAAGAAGGAGCGAGTTGGAAAAGAGCCCGATAAAGCCGAAGGCAATCGCATCTTCCCAAGAGCGCTTGAAGATGAAACGGCCCCCCAGCATGCCGAGGGCAAAGCCGGTGATTGCGCCCGTATAAAAGCTCACCAGCAAGGGCAGGTTGAAATTTTGACCGATGTCGAGCTTGGCTACCCCTGTGAAGAGTAGGCAAGGAATTGCAAAGTTCTGGGCGAATTTCATCACAAAGGTGATGCCTTCGTCGGGGAATAACTTGCGCCAAACAGCAAGATAGCCCGCGCCGATCACGATGAAAACGGGCAGGATAACGTCAATAAGAGCGCCCATTGTGGGACCTTTGTTCTGGAGTGCCTAGAGCGGCAAGGTGATGGTCATGCCGTCGTAGGCGGGGTCGATATGGTCGGGCGTCTCGGCCGCCACATCCGCGTAATCGAGGTCGATGTGCATATTGGTGAGCACCGCCCGCTTGGGCTTGACCCGTTCGATCCACTCGAGCGTCTGGGCAAGGTGGGAATGGGTAGGGTGGGGTGTGCGCCGAAGCGCGTCGACGACCCAGACATCGAGACCTTCCAGAACGGGCCAGACGTCGTCAGGAATTTCGGCGACATCAGGCAGATAGGCGAGCCCGTGGATACGGAAACCCAGAGCGTCGATCGAACCGTGGTTGACTTGGAACGGCTCGAATGTGATCGGGCCGCCTTTGCCCGTAATCTCGAAGGGCGCGCTGATAGTGTTGAGATCACAAATCGGCGGATAGGGGGACCCTTTGGGTTGCACAAAGGCATAGCCAAAGCGCGAGAGCAGAGCGTCCGAGGTATCGCCATCGGCCCAGACCTGTAGCCTTGCGCGGGTGTTGAACACGATCTGACGAAGGTCGTCGATCCCGTGCACATGATCGGCGTGCGAATGGGTCATAACCACGGCGTCGATCTCTCCGACTTCGGCGTCGATGAGCTGTTGGCGCATGTCGGGGGAGGTGTCGATCAGGACGCGGGTCACGCCCTCTGGTCCGAAGCGGCTGACCAGAGCCGAGCACCGTGTGCGGCGGTTCTTCGGGTTTGTCGGGTCGCATTCGCCCCAAAACCCGCCAATACGCGGCACGCCGCCCGAAGAGCCACAGCCAAGGATACGGAACTCGATGCGGTCACTCATGCGGAAGCCTTTGTAAACAGGCGGTCGAAATTGGCCGTGGTTGCGGCAGCGAAGTCTTCATAACTTATCCCGAACACTTCGGCACCGACGGCGGCGGTGTGCGCGGTGTAAGCCGGCTCGTTACGTTTGCCGCGGTAGGGTTTGGGTGCAAGATAGGGGCTGTCGGTTTCAACCAGAATGCGGTCCAGCGGGGCAGCGGCGAATATATCGCGGACCTCTTGGCTCTTGGGGAATGTCGCGATGCCGGACATCGAGAGATAGAACCCAAGGTCCAGCATTTGACGGGCAAGTTCCGGACCCGAAGAGAAACAATGCATGACGCAGGAATAAGCCCCTTTGCGGAATTCCTCGGTCAGGATTGAGGCCATGTCTTCATCCGCTGAACGCGAATGGATGATAAGCGGAAGCCCCGTTTCGCGCGCCGCTTCTATATGGATGCGAAGCGATGTTTTCTGGATCTCGGCGCTTTCGGCGGTGTAGTAATAATCCAGTCCCGTTTCGCCGATGCCGACCATCTTGGGATGTTGCGCCACGTCGATGAGCCGCTCGACCGTCATCAAAGGTTCCGAGGCAGCGCTCATGGGATGGATGCCGAAGGCATAGTAAACGGGTGCGAATTTCTCGGCGATCGCACGCACCTTGGGTTCGTTCTGGGTTTTGGTGCAAATGGTGACCATGCGCTCGACCCCCGCCGCGACGGCACGAGCGACGACCTCGTCGATCTCTCCTTCGAAATCGGGAAAGTCGAGATGGCAGTGGCTGTCTACGATGCGGGCAAGTGTCATGAATGGGGTCCGGCGCTTGTTATGCGGCGACCTGAACCGCCGTTTTTTCAATCCTAAGAACCATATCAAGGATCAGGGCGGAAGGGTCAAGGTTCACCGCCCGCCCTTGGCGCACACGGGCACTCAGATCTTGTTGAAGTTCTGCCCAAGCGCGGGCCGCAACATCGGTTGGTGAAAGACGGGCCAAAAGACGCGCTTCGCCCTGAGCGCCTTGGGTCGAGGGCTCACCCAAAAGGCCGGCACGGGCCGCACGCGCAAGAAAGACGTCGATCAAATCGACCATCATGGGAAAACGGGTTTCGGCGTTCTTGCCGGCGCAGCTTTCGGCCAACTTGATGGCCGCGTTGCGATCCATACGGGGCATGCCGTCGAAGAGCGAGACGATCTCGTGATAGAGCTGGAGGCCGTCATGGTTGACCAGGCGGATCGCTTCGCCGACCGAACCTCCTGCCAGCGTGGCGAGGGCTTCGCCGCCATCGGTCATTATCCCGGCTTGGGCCATGGCATCGGCGGTGTCCTGTGCCCCCAGAGGCGCACAACGCAACTCGCGGCACCGCGAGCGGATCGTCGGAAGTAGGCGCGAGGGCTGATGCGCGATCAACAGGATCGTTGTGTTCGCGGGCGGTTCCTCGAGCTCTTTGAGGATCGCGTTCGCGGCGTTGC
>JALRIK010000102.1 GCA_023255435.1 Marivivens sp. | reverse complement strand
AGACCCCTGTGCTCACCGTTTACACCTATGACAGCTTCAACACCGAGTGGGGTCCCGGCCCTGCGGTCGAGGCGGCATTCGAGGCGACCTGTGCCTGTGATCTGGAATTTGTCGCTGCGGGCGACGGCGCGGCGCTCTTGTCGCGGATCAAGCTCGAGGGTGCGGGCACCGATGCGGATATTGTGCTCGGGCTGGATAACAGCCTGATGGGTGATGCCGCAGCGAGTGGGCTTTTTGCCGACGTTGCGGTCGACGCGAATTATGCTCTTCCCGTAGAGTGGGCGGATAGCATGTTCGTGCCGTTCGACTGGGGCTATTTCGCTTTTGTCGCGGGGGCCGAGACGGAAGCGCCCGCGTCGCTGCGTGCTTTGGCCGAGAGTGATCTCAAGATCGTTATTCAGGACCCGCGCTCGTCTACCCCCGGTCTTGGGCTCGTGATGTGGGTCAAGGCGGCCTATGGCGACGAAGCGGCGGCGCTTTGGTCGGATCTGGCCGATAACATCGTCACCGTGACCCCCGGTTGGTCCGAGGCTTATGGGCTTTTCCTTGAGGGCGAAGCGGATGCGGTGCTGTCCTATACCACCTCGCCCGCCTATCACTTGATTGCCGAGGAAGACGCCTCGAAGGTTGCTTGGGCCTTTGACGAGGGGCATTACATGCAAGTGGAAGTCGCGGCCAAGGTCGCAACGACGGATCAGAGCGAGCGTGCCGATGCATTCCTTGCGTTCATGGTGACGGATGCGTTCCAGTCGGTCATTCCGACGACCAACTGGATGTATCCTGCGGTTCAGCCCGAGGCCGGTTTGCCAGAAGGGTTCGAAACGTTGATCACTCCCGAAAAGGCTCTTTTGCTTGACCCCGTCGAGGCCGCTGCGGCCGCAGACGCAGCGATTGAAGAGTGGCGCGCCGCGCTCGCCCAGTAAGCCTTCCGCGATGGCCGGGCGCGGTGGCTGCCGCGCTCGTGCTGTTCATCGTGGTGGGCACTTTGCTTGCTGTTGGCCTTGGGGCGAATGGCCCTGCGTCGCTTGGGACGGCGGACCTTGCCGCGATCCGCTTTACGATTGTCCAAGCGCTGGTTTCCGCGCTCTTTAGCGTTGCGCTGGCGGTCCCTGTGGCGCGGGCATTGGCGCGTCGTCGGTTTCGGGGGCGGGGCCTTTTGATGACGCTTTTCGGGGCGCCTTTTATCCTCCCTGTTATTGTGGCTGTGCTCGGGCTTTTGGCTGTTTTCGGGCGCAACGGGCTTTTGAACGAGGCATTGGCGGCATTGGGCTTTGCCAAGGTGTCGATCTATGGGTTCTGGGGTGTGATCCTTGCCCATGTGTTCTTTAATCTGCCGCTGGCAGTGCGGTTTCTCCTCCAAGGGTGGCTCGATATCCCCGTGGAGCGGTTCCGGCTCGCGGCGAGTCTCGGGGTGCCTGTTTGGCGGGTGCTCGAGGTGCCGATGCTCCGCGCGGTGGTCCCCGGCACGTTTGTGGTGATCTTTGTGATGTGCCTGACCTCCTTTGCGGTGGCGTTGACGCTGGGCGGCGGACCGAAGGCGACGACGGTCGAGCTCGCCATCTATCAGGCGGTCCGGTTCGACTTTGATCTCGGCAAGGCGGCGGTGCTTTCTGTGGTGCAGTTCGGGCTTTGCGCACTGGTAGCAGTTCTAGCGTGGCGCGTGTCGGGCGAGAGGGCGCTTGGCGCAGGATTGGACCGCGTGGTGCAACGCTGGGACCGAGGGGGCTTGGGCGTGGATATTGTCGCGCTGTGTCTCGCGTTTCTGTTTCTGATCCTTCCCTTGGGAATGGTCGTCGTGCGCGGCTTGCCGTCGTTGTTCGAACTGCCGCCGCTGGTGTTCGAAGCGGCGCTGAGGTCGGTTGCTGTGGCTCTGGTTTCGACAGCTTTGGCCATCGCGATCACTTTGGCAATGGCGATCCGCGGCGGCGGGCTCATATCGCTTGTCGGGGCTTTGCCGCTGGCGGCGTCTTCGCTCGTGCTCGGGACGGGGCTTTTCCTTATTGTGCAGCCGTTCATAAGCCCGCCCAAGCTAGCGCTTGCTGTGACGGCGCTTCTCAATGCGGTGATGAGCCTTCCTTTTGTGCTCCGCGTGATCCAGCCCGCCGTTGCGCAGGTCGAGACCGATTACGGGCGGCTTGCAGATTCGCTGGGACTGCGCGGGTGGAACCGCATGCGCATCCTCGTGTTGCCGCGTATCCGGCGGCCCTTGGGGTTTGCGGCAGGGTTGACGGCGGCTTTGTCGATGGGAGACCTCGGGGTCATTGCGCTTTTTGCGACCGATGGGCAGGCGACGCTTCCGCTTGTGATGTATCAGCTCATGGGGTCCTATCGCACTGGGCAATCTGCGGGGGCGGCTTTGCTCTTGTTGATCCTGAGCCTTGGCCTGTTCTGGATTTTTGACCGAGGAGGGCGTTCGGATGCTGCGACTTGAGAATGTGCTGATCGAACAGGGGCCGTTTCGGCTTACCGCCGATTTTACGGTCAAAGAGGGGGCGATCACTGCTTTGATCGGGCCGTCGGGGGCGGGGAAATCGTCGCTCCTCTCGCTCATCGGCGGGTTTTATCAGGTCAATCAGGGGCGGATTTTCATCGGCGGGCGCGATGTCACCGATTTGCCGCCGAGCGAGAGGTCGATTGCTTCGCTGTTTCAGGACGGGAACCTGTTTCCGCATCTGATGGTGGTCGAGAATATCGCTCTCGGGCTGCGGCCTTCGGGTCGGATCGATGCGCAAGAGGCCGCGCAGGTACGCGATGTGATTGCATCGGTCGGGCTTGAGGGGATGGGGGAGCGGAAGCCCTCGGAGCTCTCTGGCGGGCAGCAGAGCCGCGTGGCTCTGGCGCGGGTGCTTCTCCAGAACAAGGATGTGGTTTTGCTCGACGAGCCGTTTTCGGCGCTTGGGCCTGCTTTGCGGATCGAGATGCTCGATCTTGTCAAAGAGCGGCTTGCGGGGCGCACGATCCTAATGGTGACGCATGATCCCGAGGACGCCAAGCGGGTTGCGGATCAGGTGATCGTGGTGATGAGGGGGGAGGCGACACAGCCTGTGCCGACGCGCGATCTCTTCGAGGTGCCGACGGATGCGTTGAGAGAGTATCTCGGCCACTAAAGCAAAAGGCCCGCCAAATTGGCGGGCCTTTCTATTTGGACTTAGTCCTCTTTGCGACCGTTTTTGTGCGGTGCCCAGAGGCGCTTGTTGGTCAGGTAGAGAAGGACCGACAGGATGGTGAGGAAGATCACACCGGTCAGGCCAGCGTCTTTACGCTGAACGAGTTTGGGTTCTGCGGCCCACATCAGGAACGCAGCAACGTCCTGAACTTCGTGGTGCAGTTCGTTCGAGTGACCGTCGTCGAACTCTACGTCTTCACCAACGAGCGGCGGAGCCATCGCGATCCAGGAACCCGGATAGAGGTGGTTGCCGTTCTCGTCTTTACATGCGTCGGGGTAGCCGCCAGCAGCAAATACGGTGTTGTAGTAGCCGTCGAAATCCTCGGGCGCACAGGAGGGCGCTTCTTCGTAGCCGTGGAGAAGCGACGCGATATATTCTGCGCCACCCATGCCCTTGAAGAGCTGGTTCAGACCAAGACCGTAGGGGCCGTGGAAACCAGCGCGGGCCTTTGCCATCAGCGAAAGGTCAGGTGCGTTCGAGAGCGAGGAGCCGGGGAACTTGTCGGCCGGAGTGGCCGGACGGAAGTCGCCTTCGCCTTCTGCGAGGGAGGGGTCCCAAACTTCGAAGTTCGAGGCGTATGCACGCACCTGATCTTCGGAGAATTCGGGGCCGCCTTCGTCAGCGAGGGTGCGGAATGCAACAAACTCGAGGCCGTGACATGCCGAGCAAACCTCGGTGTAGATTTTGAGACCGCGCTGAAGCTGGTTCTGGTCGTAGCTGCCGAAGGGACCTTCGAACGAGAAAGCGAAGTCCTCGACGTGGGATTCGCCGCCCGCTGCGAAGGCCGCACCGGTGGAGAGGCCCAGAGCGACAGCAGCAGTGATGGTGAGTTTACGGAACATCAGTTTCTTGTCCTTTCTCACTCGGCCGGATTGCCGGACGATTTGCCGTAATGGGCGTTGAAGTCTTCTTCGATCGTTGCCGGAGCTTTGGTCGGCTTCTCGATCACACCCAAAAGCGGGAGGATGACGAGGAAGTAAGCAAACCAGTAGGTCGCGGCGATGAGCGAAATCCAGTCATAGGGGAAGGTCGTAGACTGGGCACCGACCCACATGAGGACCATGAAGTCCACTGCGAGAAGCGCGAACCACCACTTGAACATCGGGCGGAAACGGCCCGAACGGACGGAAGAGGTGTCAAGCCACGGAGCCAGAGCCATAACTGCAATCGCACCGAACATCGCCAGAACGCCGAAGAACTTGGCGTCGATGATGCCGAAGGAGATCCAGTTCACGAACTGAACAGCCCAAACGTCGGCGGTGAAGGCACGAAGGATCGCGTAGAACGGCAGGAAGTACCATTCGGGAACGATGTGAGCCGGAGTCGCGAGCGCGTTCGCCTTGATGTAGTTGTCGGGGTGGCCGAGGTAGTTCGGCATGAAGCCGACGATGGCAACGAAGACAACGAGGATCACTGCGAGAGCGAAGAGGTCCTTGATCACGAAGTAGGGCCAGAAGGGCAGGGTGTCTTTCTTGGCGTCTTCTTTCGAGGTGCGGCGGACTTCTACACCGGTCGGGTTGTTGTTACCCGTCGAGTGGAACGCCCAGATGTGCACGATGGTCAGACCTGCAAGGATGAAGGGCAGGAGATAGTGCAGCGAGAAGAAGCGGTTCAGAGCGGGCTGACCAACGGCCGAAGCGCCGAGGAGCCATGTCTGGATCGATTCACCGATGAACGGGATAGCGCCGAAGAGACCGGTGATAACAGCGGTGCCGTGGAACGACATCTGGCCCCAGGGCAGAACGTAGCCCATGAACGCGGTGCCCATCATCACGAGATACATCAGCATGCCGATGATCCAGGTGATTTCGCGGGGCGCCTTGTACGAGCCGTAGTAGAGGCCGCGGAAGATGTGCGCATAAACAGCCACGAAGAACAGCGATGCGCCGTTCATGTGGAAGTAGCGGATCATGTGGCCGCCATTCACGTCGCGCATGATGTGTTCGATCGAAGCGAACGCCATGTCAACGTGCGGGGTGTAGTGCATCACAAGGACAACGCCGGTGATGATCTGAAGGCCGAGGGTGAAGGCCAGAACGATGCCCCAGATCCACATCCAGTTGAGGTTCTTGGGGGTGGGGATCATCAGGGTGTCATAGATGAGACCGATGATCGGAAGGCGCGAGTGGACCCACTTTTCGCCTTTGGTCTTCGGTTCATAATGGTCGTGAGGAATACCGGACATTCAGGCTCTCCTTAACCGAGTTGAATCGTCGTTTCGTCGACGAAGGCGGCGACGGGAACAGGAAGGTTGCGCGGCGCGGGCCCTTTGCGGATGCGGCCCGAGGTGTCGTAGTGCGAGCCGTGGCAGGGGCAATACCACCCGCCGAAGTCGCCCGATTCGCCGAGCGGAACGCAACCGAGGTGGGTGCAAACGCCCATCTGAACGAGCCAGACGCCGTCTTCCGACAGGGCGCGGTTTTCGTCCGATGCGTCAGCGCCGGCTGCGGCGTTGGCGTTTTCAGCGTTCTGGTCGGGCAGTTCGCTGACCGATACGGCGCGAGCGGCTGCGATTTCGTCCTCAGTACGGGCGCGGATGAACACCGGCTTGCCCTGCCAGAGCACGGTCAGCTGCGTGCCGGGTTCGACACTGCTCACGTCGACGCGGATCGAGGCCAAAGCCTGAACGTCGGCGGAAGGGTTCATCTGGTTGACGAGCGGCCAGACAGCGGCGCCGGTCACTACTGCGCCAGCACCTGCGGTGGCGTAGTAAATGAAGTCGCGGCGGGTGCCCTGGTGTTCTTCTGCTTGTGACACGGGGTGCATCTCCGAATTTTCCGGGCCAAAATAGCCCATACGAATAGGACAGCCAGCGGTTTCCCGCTGACCATTCGGGCGCTGTTTAGCTACCAAATGGCTTTACGTCCAGCGGACAATCGGGCGCAGGGTGCTATAAAGTCGGAATAACAGGGGAGTCGGGGCCATGAGGGAAGTTGAATGTCACTGCGGCGCGGTCAGAATCACGCTTTTAGAGCCATCCGAGACCGTTACATCCTGCAATTGTTCGATTTGTCGTCGCTATGGGGCACTTTGGTCCTATGGCACCCTCGAGACGATCAAGGTCACGGCGCCCTCGGGCGGGCTTGAGGAATATGCATGGGGCGAGAAGGGACTCGCTTTCGTGCGGTGTCGCGGTTGCGGCTGTGTCACGCATTGGGAAAGCCGTTCGGCTGAATATCCCGACCGTATCGCCGCGAATATGCGCAACGCCTCTCCCGAGGATCTCTTGAAACTCGGGGTAAGGCGCTTTGATGGCGCGGAGACTTGGACCTATCTCGATTAGGCGGGTCGGGTTGCCACCAGTGAGGGACGCTCTTTGAAGGCGTTGTGCCATGCGGAAAGCGTGGGACAATCGGCGCGCCATGCGACCTCGGGCAGGCGGAATTCGAGATAGTCGATGGCGATGCAGACGGCGAGCTGGGCCATATCCAGCGGGCCGTTCAGGTGGCTCATCCAGCGGTTCTCGATCGCGGCGAGACCATTGAGCGCCTTCGCGAGCTGTGCATCGGTCCACGGCTTGAAGCGGAGCTCTTCGGGGCGCAGGCGCGATTCGTAGACCACGAGGACACAGGATTCCATGATCCCGTCGGCGGTCGCCTCTAGGGTCAGCGTTTCGTAGAGGCGGGACTGCGGATAGAGATCAAGGCTCCAGATATCGCTCAGATAGCGGGTGATGACGCGGCTGTCATAGAGCGTCGGGCCGTCGGCGCGGATCAGCGCGGGGATTTTGCCCAGCGGGTTCGCGGCCTTGGCTTGGGGGTCTGTATCAAGCGCAGTTGTGGCGACGACCAATTCCTGAACGGCGTCGGTTTTGCCTGCTTCCTCGATCAGAGTGCGGACTTTGCGGACAAAGGGGGAAATGGGCGACGAGATGAGCTGCATTTGGGTCTCCGACTGCGTTCGGACGGAGTATGGAGCCTCTGTCCCCCGTTGCAAGGCTCTTGTCAGAGGGGAGAGGCGTTGAGCTGGGTTTCGGTCGCGCCGATGATTTTTGCAGTAACGATGGCGCTTTCGATTTGGGGGGTATCGAAAAGCACTTCGGTGAATTGTTCGGTGCGGCCCATATGCTCGTTTTCCATCAGGATGTGATGGGTCTTGCCGATCTGCGCCTCAAGGTGGCGGCGGACCTGCGCCTCTCCGACATCGCGCAGGCGGGCGGCACGGTCCTTGATCGCTTTGCCGTTCACTTGGGGCATCCGCGCAGCGGGGGTTCCGGGACGCGGGGAATAGGGGAAGACGTGGAGCCACGTCAGATCGCATTCGGTCACAAGCCTCAGCGAGTTTTCGAACATCGCCTCGGTTTCGGTCGGAAAGCCCGCGATGATGTCGGCCCCAAAGGTCATATCGGGACGTAGGCGCTTGGCCTCTTCTGCGAAACGGATGGCATCATCGCGCAGGTGGCGACGCTTCATCCGCTTGAGAATCATGTCGTCGCCGTGCTGGAGCGAGAGGTGCAGATGCGGCATGAGGCGCGGCTCGGTCGCGATGGCCTGCATCAGGTTTTCGTCCACTTCGATGGAATCGATGGACGAAATCCGCAAGCGGGGCAAATCTGGCACCAGTTTGAGGATGCGCATGACGAGATCGCCAAGCTTGGGCGCGGCAGGAAGATCAGCGCCCCATGAGGTGAGATCGACGCCCGTCAGGACAACTTCGTTAAAGCCCTTGTCCACGAGGCGTTTGATCTGGTCCACCACAACACCAGCGGGGACGGATCGAGAATTGCCGCGACCATAGGGGATGATGCAGAAGGTGCAGCGGTGGTCGCAGCCGTTCTGGACCTGCACATAGGCGCGGCTTCGGGTGCCGAAACCGTCGATGAGATGCCCTGCGGTTTCGGTGACGGACATGATGTCGTCAACCTGCACGGCTTCGGTTTGGCCGATGAGATCGGGAGCCATGTTGGCCCATGTCTCGGGCTTCATCTTTTCTGTGTTGCCGATGACGAGATCGACCTCTGACATAGCGGCAAAGGTTTCGGGCTCGGTCTGGGCAGCGCAACCTGTGACGATGATCTTGGCGTCGGGGTTGTCGCGGCGGAGTTTGCGAATCTCTTGGCGGGCTTTGCGCACGGCTTCGGAGGTCACGGCGCAGGTGTTCACGACCACGGCGTTCTCGACCCCTGCCTTGGCGGCGAGGTCCTTCATGGCTTCTGTCTCGTAGGCATTGAGACGACAGCCGAGGGTGGTGAACATGGGGGCCGTCATCCGTGCCATACCCCGTCGAAGACATGGGCCGTGGGGCCCGTCATCCAGACGCCGTCTTCGCGCCAGTCGACATGGAGCGTGCCGCCGTCAAGATCGATGCGCACCTTGCGCCCCGTGAGCCCGCGACGGGCGGCGGCGACTGCGGTTGCGCAGGACGAGGAACCCGAAGCAAGGGTCAGGCCTGCGCCGCGCTCCCAGACGCGCATCCGAAGGTGATCGGGGCCAATAAGGCTCACCACCTGAACATTGGTGCGTTGGGGGTAGAGCGGGTGATGCTCGATCGTCGGGCCAAAGGCGCAGATGTCCACGGATTCGGCATCCTCGACGAAAAAGGTGCAATGGGGGTTGCCCATGCCCGTAGCGGTCGGAGCCCCGTCGATGGGAAGCTCGAGCGTGTCCATTTCGCGCGCAAGGGGTATCTCGTGCCAGAGAAGCTGGGGCTGGCCCATGTTCACCGAGGTGAGGCCGTCGCCTGCGTCACGGGCATAGAGCGTGCCGCGGTCGGTGGTGATGGTCAGCTCGGTCTTGCCCGTCTGGTCCATGATGTGGCGGGCGATACAGCGCGTGGCGTTGCCGCAAGCGGCGCTCTGGCTGCCGTCGGAGT
>JALRIK010000101.1:8705-8992 GCA_023255435.1 Marivivens sp. | reverse complement strand
GTCAAACAGAACTGCTGCATCCGCCGCGATAACGCCGGAATTACAGAGCGTTATGGCGCGCTCTTCGTCCGAAGCGTCCTTGAATTCGACGATTGCCTCAAGTGCGTCACCCTTGGTGATCAATCGCCCGTATCGGCCGGGATCGGCGGCTTCGAAGCCAAGCACCACAACGGCGTTTTCCTTGCGGGCCTCGATCATCGCTTCGATGGTTTCGGGGCGGATAAAGGGGGTGTCTCCATAGAGCACGATGGCATCGCCTTCGACACCCTCTAGCGCAGCGCGCGCCT
>JALRIK010000101.1:0-8663 GCA_023255435.1 Marivivens sp. | reverse complement strand
GAAGAACCACTTCCGCTTCGGGGTCATAGGCTTTGACGGCCTTCTCGACCAGCTCGGCGCCATGGCCTGCAACGACCACAGTCTTGACGGGGTCGAGGGCCTGTCCCGACTTCATCGCATGCACGACGAGAGGGGCACCTGCGATTTTGTGGAGAACTTTGGGAAGATCGGAATTCATCCGCGTGCCCATGCCTGCGGCCAAGATAATAAGGGAAATACTCATAGGTGCCTCAACAATTCTTGCGCCGTTCTTACCTGAAAGTAGCGTTTGCGCAACCACAGAGGGGTTCACAACAGTTTTCGGATCGTTACACCCTTGGCGTGGAAACCCGAAGGAGCGCATATGCGGACTGTGATCTTTGATCTTGATGGAACTTTGGCCGACACCAGCTTTGACTTGATCGAAGCGGCCAACGCCTGTTTTCGGGGCTTGGGGCTCGGCGATCTTCTCGATCCCGTCTCGGATGGACCTGTTGCTCTCAAAGGAGGCAAAGCGATGCTGACGCTCGGGTTCGAACGAAGCGGCACGCATGGCGCCGAAGAGGTCGACCGGCAGCATCCCGTTTTGCTTGATCACTACAAAGCGAACATTAATCGCCATACCTTTTTCTTCGATGGGGCGATGGAGGCTGTTCGCGCGCTCAAGTCCAAGGGCATGAAGGTCGGAATATGCACCAACAAACCCGAAGCGTTGGCCCTTCAGCTTCTGACCGAGATGGGAGTGCTTGAGGAGTTCCACTCGCTGATCGGAGCCGATACCTTGCCCGTGCGCAAACCCGATCCGCTCCCCTATCAAGAGGCGGTCAAGCGGGCAGGGGGCGTGGTCGAGCGGTCGCTGATCGTGGGAGACACCACGACCGATCTTTATACCTCTCACGCTGCGGGGGTGCCTTGTGTTCTGGTAACCTTCGGGCCTTCGGGAGCGGGCGCGCGGATGCTCGAGTGTGCGGCGCATATCGACCATTTCGACGCCCTGCCCGAGGTGGTCGAGCGGCTCCTTCCCTAATCCGACTCGAATCGTGGACTGCGCGCGCAGGAACGTGGGTTCCGCGTCTCTTGCGCTCTTGGCCTCGGGCGAGGCATCGCCTTTGGCTACCTTCGGTGAAAAAACCGAACGAAAAGCCGTTAGAACCGCTCTCGCTTGGTTGACCCTCTCAATGCACGAGGGTAAAGCCTTGGCAAACCAACGGACCCGTGCCCTTTTGGCGCATGTCCCTTGCGAAAGGAATTGTCGTGGAAGAAATGCTTCGCGAATATCTCCCAATCATCATCTTTTTGGGGCTCGCCATTGTTTTGGGTGCGATCCTGATCCTCGCTGCGATCATCGTCGCCGTTCGTAACCCCGATCCCGAAAAGGTTTCGGCGTATGAATGTGGATTTAACGCCTTTGATGACGCGCGGATGAAATTCGACGTGCGCTTCTATCTCGTCTCGATCCTCTTCATCATCTTCGATCTCGAAGTGGCTTTCCTCTTCCCTTGGGCGGTTGCCTTCCAGGACGTGAGCATGGTCGGTTTCTGGTCGATGATGGTGTTCCTTGCCGTTCTCACGATCGGCTTTGCATATGAATGGAAGAAGGGAGCTCTCGAATGGGAGTGATGACCGGCGCAAACACGGCTGGTGTCGACAAGGAAGTCGTCACCCAAGAGCTGAACCGCGAGCTTCAGGACAAGGGCTTCCTCGTCACTTCGACTGCGGACATGATCAACTGGGCGCGCACAGGCTCGCTCCACTGGATGACCTTTGGTCTTGCATGCTGCGCCGTCGAGATGATGCACACGTCGATGCCGCGCTACGACCTCGAGCGCTTCGGCACAGCGCCGCGCGCATCCCCGCGCCAGTCTGACCTTATGATCGTTGCGGGCACGCTGACCAACAAGATGGCCCCCGCGCTGCGTAAGGTTTACGACCAGATGCCGGAACCCCGTTATGTGATCTCGATGGGGTCCTGCGCGAACGGTGGCGGCTACTACCACTATTCCTATTCGGTGGTGCGCGGCTGTGATCGTATCGTTCCTGTGGACGTATACGTTCCCGGGTGCCCCCCGACGGCTGAGGCTCTGCTCTACGGTATCCTCCAGCTCCAGCGCAAAATCCGCCGCACTGGCACGATCGTTCGCTAAGGAGAGAAGACATGTCTTACGCACTTAACGAACTCGGCGCGCTTCTCGAACTCAAGCGCAATGACGCGGTTCTCGGTTATGAAGTAGCTTTTGGCGAACTGACCGTTGATGTCGCTCCGGCGCATCTTGTGGCTTTCGTGGAATTCCTCAAGGCCGACAGCAATTGCCAGTTCTCGTCGCTCGTCGACATCACGGCGGTTGACTATCCGGGCCGCGCCAAACGCTTTGACGTGGTTTACCACTTCTTGTCGATGTATCAGAACCACCGCATCCGTCTTCGCGTCTCAGTGCGCGAAGAGGACATGGTGCCTTCGATCGTCGAAGTTCACCCTTCGGCCAATTGGTTCGAGCGTGAAGTTTTCGACATGTTCGGTATCCTCTTCTCGGGCCACCCCGACCTGCGCCGTATCCTTACGGACTATGGTTTCCGTGGGTATCCGCTCCGCAAGGACTTCCCGACCACCGGCTACACCGAAGTTCGCTATGACGAAGCGCAAAAGCGCGTTGTCTACGAACCCGTCAAGCTGGTTCAGGAATACCGTCAGTTCGACTTTATGAGCCCATGGGAAGGTGCGGAATACATCCTCCCCGGTGATGACAAGGCCAAGGCCTAATCTGATGACCGATCAAACCCTCCTTTACTGTGTAGGCGCGACAAAGGCAGGCACGTCCTGGCTTTACCGCGTTCTGCACGATCATCCGGAGTGTAAACTCCGTGATGTAAAGGAGGCGCATTATTGGGACACGATGGGCCCAAAGATGCAGGCGAACCAAACCGCAGCGTTTGATCGCCGTATCGCAGAGTTCACGATGATGCAGATGCGTGCCGAAGTGAACGGCAACATCGCACGGGCCGAGAACCTTGCGCTCCAGATCGACGAACTCACGCGTCTGCGTGACGTGATCGCGGCAAGCCGTTCGGATGACGCGGCCTATTGGGAGTGGCTTTCGCGCGATGCGGGCGGGGCCAAGCTCATTGCGGATATGACCCCGAGCTATGCTTTGGTGAGCGGTGATCTGCTCCAGCGAATGCTGGCGCTGCGCCCCGTGACAAAGGTTGTCTATCTGATCCGCGACCCGCTTGCCCGTCTTTGGAGCCACGTGCGCATGACCGTGACCCGCTCGGACGAAGACAGCGACGCAAGCTTTGACGAGCGCTCGAACGCCGTGCTTGCTTCGGTGATCCGCGAAGGCGCGCAGAAACACATTACCAAGCGCGGCGATTATGCCGCCGTGATCGAGAAGTTGCGCCGCGTTGTGCCGGCGTCCGATCTGATGATCGAATTTGCCGAGAACCTCTTTACCGCAGAAGGGTGGGCCCGTATGTGCCGCTTTCTCGGGATTACGGACCTCGGCGTAGACCAGACCCGTAAAGTGCACGAGGGCAATCGCGCCCGCCTGCACGAGGATTTGGCCGTAGAAGCGGTCAGGTTCTTGAAAGATCAATACGAATGGGTGGCAAAACATGTCGCCCCCCTGCCGCAAGAGTGGCAGGCCAACCTTGCGAGGGTACGCGCATGATGGATGGTGCAAAAGGCTTCGAAGACGCTCTGACGGGCGAACAGAAGATCCGCAACTTCAACATCAACTTTGGTCCGCAGCACCCTGCGGCGCACGGCGTTTTGCGTCTCGTGCTGGAGCTCGACGGCGAGATCGTAGAGCGTTGCGATCCGCACATCGGTCTGCTTCACCGCGGCACCGAAAAGCTGATGGAGAGCCGCACCTATCTCCAGAACTTGCCCTATTTCGACCGTCTCGATTACGTGGCGCCGATGAACCAAGAGCACGCTTGGTGCTTGGCCATCGAACGTCTGACGGGCACCGAAGTTCCGCGTCGTGCATCGCTGATCCGCGTTCTTTATTCCGAAATCGGCCGCGTTCTGAACCACCTTCTGAACGTCACAACGCAGGCTATGGACGTTGGTGCGCTGACACCGCCGCTCTGGGGCTTTGAAGAGCGTGAAAAGCTGATGATTTTCTACGAACGTGCCTGTGGCGCACGTTTGCATGCGGCATATTTCCGTCCCGGTGGCGTTCACCAAGACCTGCCTGATGCGCTTCTCGACGATATCGAAGAGTGGGCGAACCACTTCCCGAACGTTCTCGATGACATCGACGGCCTGCTGACCGAAAACCGTATTTTTAAACAGCGCAACGTCGACATCGGCGTTGTCACCGAAGAAGACATCCAGAAGTGGGGCTTCTCGGGCGTGATGGTGCGTGGTTCTGGCCTCGCTTGGGACCTGCGTCGTGCGCAGCCCTACGAATGCTACGACGAGTTCGAGTTCCAGATCCCCGTTGGTAAAAACGGCGACTGTTTCGACCGCTACCTCGTCCGCATGGAAGAGATGCGTCAGTCGACCTCGATCATCAAACAAGCGATTGCAAAATTGCGTGTTGAAGGTGGTGACGTTCTGGCCCGTGGTAAGATTACACCACCGAAGCGTGGCGACATGAAAACCAACATGGAATCGCTGATCCACCACTTCAAACTCTACACCGAAGGCTTCCACGTGCCTGAGGGCGAGGTTTACGCAGCGGTTGAAGCACCGAAAGGTGAATTCGGCGTCTACCTGAAAGCGGACGGCTCGAACAAACCATACCGTGCAAAACTGCGCGCACCGGGCTATCTGCACCTGCAGGCGATGGACCACATCGCGTCTGGTCACCAGCTCGCGGACGTGGCTGCCATCATCGGCACCATGGACGTTGTGTTCGGGGAAATCGACAGATGATCAAAATGCGTCTGGCCTTTCCCCTCATTGCACTGGCTCTTGCCACACCCGTCTTTGCGGACGAAGCGGTGGACAAGCTTGTCGTTGCGATTGAAGAGGCGGGCTGCGTTGTTACGATGCAGAACGGCGACGCCGTTTATGCCGCCAGCGGTTTGAGCGAAGAGGAAATCTTCGCCGCCGTGCAGAAGCTTTATGAACAGGGCCTCGTATCTCTTGAGGCTGACGGGAGCATGTCTCTCAAATCGGACGTTTGCCAATAATAGGCTTGGTCCTTTGAACTGTAACCACTAAAGAGGCGCCCGTCGTCTCTAGTAAGATCGGAGCCGTAGCCTCATGCTTCGCCGCCTTCACCACGAACAGCCCGAGAGCTTTGCCTTTACCCCTGCCAACCAAGCATGGGCCGAAGGCCAGATCACCAAATATCCCGAAGGTCGTCAGGCCTCGGCGATCATTCCGTTGCTGTGGCGCGCACAGGAGCAAGAGGGTTGGCTGACCCGTCCCGCGATCGAATACGTCGCGGACATGCTCGGCCTTGCCTATATCCGTGCATTGGAAGTGGCTTCGTTCTACTTCATGTTCCAGCTCCAGCCGACGGGTTCGATCGCGCATATCCAAATTTGCGGAACGCTGTCCTGTATGCTCTGCGGGGCAGAGGATCTTGTCGCGGTCTGCAAGGAAACGATCAACGAAAAGCCGCATACGCTTTCCGCCGACGGCAAATTCTCTTGGGAAGAGGTGGAATGCCTCGGGTCCTGCACGAACGCGCCGATGGCGCAGATCGGCAAGGATTACTACGAGGATCTGACCGCCGACAAACTCCGCGAACTTCTCAAGGATCTTGCTGCAGGCAAGGTTCCGACCCCGGGTCCGCAGAACGGCCGCTATGCAGCCGAGCCTCTGTCGGGGCTGACCTCGCTGACCGAGCACGAAAGCGGTCGTCACCAGTTCAATGCAAGCGCCCAGCTGGCCACCGACATCGGTGATACGGTCAAGCGCATCGACGGCACTGAAGTTCCGATCTTGACCCCTTGGGTCAAAGGTGCGGCCAAGTCGGCCCCCAAGGCCGAAGCCAAACCGGCAGCAAAGCCTGCAGCCAAAGCCGCAGCTCCAAAGGCAGAAGCCCCCAAAGCTGAAGTCGTCGTTGCCGAGAAGAAGCCCCGCACTATGAGCGCCCCGCGCAAAGCAGGTGCCGACGATCTCAAGCGCATTTCGGGCGTCGGTCCCAAGCTCGAGGCTCTCTTGAACGAGATGGGCTTCTGGCACTTCGACCAGATCGCAAAATGGACCTCGGAAGAGATCGCTTGGGTTGATGCCCGTCTCAAGTTCAAGGGCCGTATCGAGCGCGATGATTGGGTCGGACAGGCCACCCAATACGCCGCCGAAGGCAAATAATCGTCAAAATGTGATGCAAAGGCCCCAATTCGGGGCCTTTCTCTTACACCTTAGGCGCGTAGGGGTAAGAAATTATTCAAACGCCATGACATATGCTCTAGCATAACTCTCGTAAGGTTATCTCGAATAAGAACCGATAGCCACAATAGGGACTAAGGAGAAGTGTAATGGCGGAAACTAACAACTGTCCAAAGGGATGCTGGATCGCAGGCATCGTTCTTGGAATTATCGCGTTCTTTGTGCTCAAGGGACCGATGCACTGGGGGCTCCTCGGGGCTCTGATCGGCGGGATCGTGATCGCTTTGATCTGTGCCTATGTGCTCAAGTATTTCTTCTGCACGGCGTCGGATGCGACCCAATCCTCTTCGAGCGCGGCCGCTCCTATGGCGTCAAGCACCGCGTCGAGTTCTGCGACCGCCTCGAGCGTTGAACCGGCCAAGGCTATGGCCGACACCAGCTCGAGCGACAGCGCCGCCGAAGCCGCACCAGCGGCCAAGGCAGAAGCCGCAGCGCCCGCGGCTGCCACCACATCGTCCGAGCCTTTGATCAAGCCCTCCAAGCCGCTCAAGGGCGAAGAGGAACTTGCAGCTGCCAAGGGCGACTGGAAATACGAAGCCGCACCTGCAGCTTCTGTTCCCGCCGAGCCGAAAGCCAAGAAAGCCGCTGCGCCCAAGGCCGAGAAAGCGCCCGCCAAGGCCAAGGCCGAAAAGGCTCCTGCAAAGGCAAAGGCTGAAAAAGCACCAGCCAAAGCCAAGGCGCCCGCAAAGTCAAAAGCACCTGCGAAAGAGGCCGAAGCCCCCGTCGTGGATGACGCTGCCGTAGAGGCTGCGGGTGCAGGCAAAAAGCCGCGCGGTCTCAAAGAACCCCGTAAAGGGCAGGCCGACGATCTCAAGCTGATCGAAGGGATCGGGCCGGTGCTTGAAAAGCTCTGCAATGATCTCGGGATCTATCACTATGACCAGATCGCGAAATGGGGTCCCGACGAAGTTGCGTTCATGAATCAGAACATGCCGCGCTTTCGTGGTCGCGTCAGCCGCGACAAATGGGTTGCACAGGCGCGTCTGATCGGCGAGGTGGGGATTGAAGAATTCCTCGAACGCGCCAAAACCAATAACTACTGAGACTCGACAGACAGATGGTTGCACCCAAGCACGAAAAAGAGCAAAAGACAGGCCAGCGCATCGCGCTGGCTATTGCCGTTGTTGCCCTCATCTGGGTGGGCGCAACCTTTGCTGGCGAGAAGCTGGGCTGGTCCAATCGGACCATGGCCCTATTTGACCTTATCGCTCTTGCCGGTTTCGGCTGGGCTTTATGGATGACTTATGGCATCTGGCGGGCACGCCAGAATGATAAAGGGTGAGCCATGCTCAAGGATCAGGACCGCATTTTCACCAACATCTACGGTATGCACGAGCGCACGCTTAAGGGTGCTATGGCTCGTGGCCACTGGGATGGGACCGCGAACATCATCAAAAAAGGCCGTGACTGGATCGTCGACGAGATGAAAGCCTCGGGTCTGCGTGGCCGTGGCGGCGCTGGCTTCCCGACGGGTCTCAAGTGGTCGTTCATGCCCAAGGAATCGGACGGTCGTCCTTCGTATCTCGTCATCAATGCCGACGAATCCGAGCCGGGCACCTGTAAAGACCGTGAAATCATGCGTCACGATCCGCACACCCTGATCGAAGGCGCGCTGATCGCGTCTTTCGCCATGGGTGCGCATGCGTGCTACATCTATATCCGCGGTGAATATATCCGCGAAAAAGAAGCGCTCCAGAACGCCATCAACGAAGCTTATTACGCGGGCCTTCTTGGTAAGAACGCAGCGAAGTCAGGCTGGGATTTCGATCTCTATCTGCACCATGGTGCAGGCGCTTATATCTGCGGTGAAGAGACCGCTCTCATTGAATCACTCGAAGGCAAAAAGGGCATGCCCCGCATGAAGCCGCCGTTCCCGGCTGGCGCGGGTCTCTATGGCTGCCCGACCACTGTGAACAATGTCGAATCGATTGCCGTTGTGCCGACGATCCTTCGCCGTGGTGCTTCGTGGTTCTCGTCCTTCGGTCGTCCGAACAACGTCGGCACCAAGCTTTTCGCGATCTCGGGTCACGTCAACAACCCCTGCGTTGTCGAAGAATCGATGTCGATCACTTTTGAAGAGCTGATCGAAAAGCATTGCGGCGGCATTCGCGGCGGTTGGGACAACCTCAAGGCCGTGATCCCCGGCGGTTCGTCGGTTCCTGTCGTGCGCGGCGAAAAGATGCGCGAAGCCATCATGGACTTCGATTATCTGCGCGGCGAACTCGGTTCGGGTCTCGGCACCGCGGCTGTGATCGTCATGGACCAGTCCACCGACATCATCAAAGCGATCTGGCGCCTGTCCAAGTTCTACAAGCACGAAAGCTGCGGCCAGTGC
>JALRIK010000100.1 GCA_023255435.1 Marivivens sp. | reverse complement strand
TATCCCAGCTCAGGGTATAACCGACCGAGTTCGCCCAGATACCACCCTTGGCCGCATCGGCCTTGACGAATGTGCTTGCTGCCGCATCGACGTCCTGAATCGCGCTATATTCCAGCGAGTAGAAGGTCGAAACGCGGGCTTGTTCGGTCAACGGGAAACCGATCGACGGCGAGAAACGGAACGTCTTGGTGTCGTATTTCGCGCCTTCGTTGTTGGTCGTCACATAAGACAGCCCAAGGCTGGCCGAGAGATCGCGCCCGAGAAGATAGGGTTCGGTGAAATCGAAGGTGAACTGGCGGTTCGTTTTGCCAAGGTTCATATTGAGGAAAATCTGCTGGCCGCGCCCAAGGAAGTTCTGTTCCTTGAAGGTCGCAACAAGGCTGGTGCCCTTGTCGGTGTTATAGTTCGCACCGAAAGAGAAGGAACCCGTCGGCATTTCCTCGACGTTCACGTCGATCACGACCTGATCTGCTCCCGACCCTTGGCGGGCGTTGACGTCAGCATTCGAGAAATAGCCAAGCGCGCGGATGCGTTCAGCGCTCTCGCGGATCGTGCGCGGGTTAAAGGGATCCCCCTCGACCACGCGGAACTGGTCGCGCACAACGCGGTCAAGCGTGGTGTTATTGCCTTCGATGTCGATGCGCTCGACGAAAATACGCTCGCCGCGGACAAGCACATAGGTCACGTCAAGGATCTGCCCCGCTTCATTGCGGGTGATCTGCGGATCGACGCGCAGGAAGTCCACGCCCTGACGCAAAGCAAGGCTTTCCAGACGGGCGATATCGTTCTCGATGGCGACGGGGGAATAGTAATCACCCTCGTCCACTTTGATTTCACGGCGGAAAAGCTCGACATCCACACCGTTGATTTCGCTGACGATATCGATATTCCCGAGGCGATAGCGCTGCCCCTCTTCAACGTTGAACGTCACAAGATAGGCATCACGCTCGCGGGTCAGCTCGATATCGACGTTCTCGACGCGGAAGTCTACGAAACCGCGCGAGGTGTAGAAGTCAGTCAGCACCTGTTTGTCGAAATCGACACGAGCCGGATCATAGGTGTCACGCGTGATGAGCACTCGCAAAAGACCTGCTTGCTTGGTTGACAGAACGCTGCGCAAGCGACGATCGCTGAACGTGCGGTTGCCGACAAAGCCGATGCTCTCAACTTCGGTCACACCGCCTTCGAAAATCTCGTAAACGAGATCGACGCGGTTATCGCTTCTGCGGATGATCTTGGGCGTGATAGTAGCGTTGATCCGCCCCTTGGTCGCATAGAAATCAGCGAGAGTGGCCACATCGCTTTCAACGGTTGCGGGGTTATAGACACGGCGCGACGTCGATTGGATCACAGCCGAGAGGTCAGCATCGCTCAGCTTGTCGTTGCCTTCGAAGTTGATGAGGTTGATCGTCGGATATTCCTGCACCGTAACGACGAGGCTCGAACCGCTCACTGTTGCGTCCACGGTTTCGAAAAGGCCGGTGGCCCGAAGCGCCTGCACCGCTGCGTTGATGTCCGAGGCAGAGCCGCCCTGCGCTGCAGACAGATAGCTCAGAATCGTTGCGGTTTCGATCCGCTGGTTTCCCTTGACGGTAATTCCGGAAACATTCTGAGCAATGGCAGCGCTCGAAGTTACGGTAGCAAGTGCAAGTGTTGAAACAAGAAAAGTGGTTTTCAACAAAGCAGAAATGCGCGGCCCACGCACAGAATTTCGAGCGATCATAGTCCCAGCCCAATCAGACATCCCAGTATGACCAAGGGAGTATCCCGAACGCGCCGAGTTGTCAAAAGATTGAAGGGCTCTTAGGCGTTCAAATGCCTAGATATTGTGTCACAAACCGCCCACAACAGAACCAAGCCACAGCGAGCCGACAAGCGCCCCCGCGAACAAAAGACGGTCCCAGTTCAAATCGAACAGGAAGGAAAGGCTCCGATAGCTTGTGTTGATCGTCTGCATCTCTGACCTCTTTGGTTGATGAGACGCAGATTAGAACACGATTGAGGCGAAATCATGACACCCCGAACGCTACTCGGATTCAGCAGAGGAAAAGATCGTTGGCCAAACCGATAAGCATCATCGTCAGGATAATCGAAAGACCTGCAGCGATGAGAACACGAAGCACTTTGTCCGACGGCTTCTTGCCGGTCGCAGCCTCATATGCGTGGAAAACAAGGTGCCCCCCATCAAGGATCGGGATCGGCAAAAGGTTCAAAAGACCAATCGCCGCAGAAAGATAACCGATAAAGCTGATGTAATCGAGCAGACCGGACGACGCCATCGCCCCCGACGCCTGCGCTATGCCGACGGGACTCGAAAGGTTGCACGAGGAAATCGCGCCGGTGATCATGTGCCACATGCCCGAAAGCGAGATCTTGAGAATATACCAGAGCGAGGAAAACGCATTCCCCAACGCCTCAACCAAGCCGGCGCGCTGGGTCAGCGGATCAAAGAAAATACCGCCCGTCACACCGATCAGGTAGCGCGTTTCAAAACTTCCGTCGGCAAGCGGCAAATCGGTGCTCTTGGGGGTCATGTCGAGCGTTAGAACCTCACCCGCGCGCCAGATCGTCAGCTCGACAGGCTGACCCTCGGAGGCTGAAATCTTCTCGATAAGTTGGGAAAAGGCGAACACCTCTTCGCCGTTGACCGCTGTGACGAAATCGCCCTGCATGACGCCTGCGGCCGCAGCGGCGCCGTCGAAATTCACACCCACGGCGTATGTCGTTTCGGGATAGGGTCCCTTAACCACCATTTCGACACCATCGCGGATGATGGTGTAATCGACCGAAGGCTGGAGCGGCACGCTCTTCATCGCAACACCGAAAGAAGCGATAGAAC
This sequence comes from Marivivens sp., assembly GCA_023255435.1. GTDB lineage: Bacteria > Pseudomonadota > Alphaproteobacteria > Rhodobacterales > Rhodobacteraceae > Marivivens. The sequence continues at coordinate 6,295 of JALRIK010000100.1, read as the reverse complement.
GCGCATCCATATTGTCGACGGCCAAAATCTGGTCACCCGCTTTTAGCTCAAGCTCATAGATCGGCGGCATCTGCGGCACCGAGCGAAGCGTCAAAGGGTCGACCGCTTTGCCCGCGACAAGTGACAGCCCTGTAAAGACGACAAAGGCAAGGATGAAATTCGCAACAGGTCCTGCCGCAACCGTCAAAGACCGCGCCCAAACAGGAGCCCCGAGCATGGTTTCGCGAGAGGCAACGCCCTCGATCTCGTCCGAGCCACCGACGCTTGCGGCATTGGCATCGCCCCTAAACTTCACATACCCGCCGAGCGGAAAGGCGGCGATCTGCCAACGGGTACCGCGTTCGTCGACACGTGACCAAAGCACAGGCCCAAAGCCGAGCGAGAACACGTCTGCACCAATCCCGCACCACCGCCCGACGATATAATGACCGAACTCATGGATCGCGACGATCACCAGAAGAGCGACGATAAACGCGATGATCGTGAAAGAGGCGTTGCCGAAATAGGGCAGGAACTGGCTCATTGGATGGATTATCCCAAAGTCTTTATGGTTTCGCGGGCAATCAAACGCGCCTCGCGGTCAATGTCCAGAATACTCTCGAGGCTCATCACGTCATTTTGCAGTCCTGCTCGGGGCGAAAGTCGGTCCATGGTCCGCTCGACCAGCTCTGACATCTGCAAAAAGCCGATCTCTTCGGCAATGAAATGATCGAGCGCGGCTTCTTTTGCGGCGTTGAAAACGGCCCCCATCAGACCGCCCTCTTCCATCACTCGGCGCGCAAGACCAAGAGCGGGATAACGGTCGGTGCAGGCTACGCGAAAGGTAAAGGCCCCGATTTTCGCCAGATCGAGCCGCTCGACGGGGAGTGCCTTGCGATCCGGCCAATTGAGCGCAAACCCGATTGCATGGCGCATATCTGCAGGTCCGACATGAGCCATCAATGCCCCGTCGTTAAAGCCGACAAGCGCATGGATCATGCTTTCGGGGTGAACAATCACTTCGATCTGATCAGGAGCAAAGCCAAAGAACTCTTTCGTCTCAATGACTTCCATCGCCTTATTGAACATAGAGGCGCTGTCGATTGTGATCCTTTGCCCCATGTCCCAATTGGGATGGGACGACGCCTCGGCCACTGTGGCGCCCGCCAGCTTCTCCATCGGCCAATCCCGAAATGCACCGCCAGACGCGGTGATGATCACCCGTTCAACGGCGGATTGGTCTTCGCCGATCAACGCTTGGAAAATTGCCGAATGCTCGGAGTCGACAGGAAGAACGGTTGCGCCATGGGCCTTTGCTTCGGACAGCAAAAGCGGGCCAGCGGTCACAAGCGACTCTTTGTTGGCAAGTGCCAGCGTCGTGCCGTGCTTCAACGCCTCGAGACCTGGCCGCAGCCCTGCTGCGCCAACGATTGCGCTCATCACCCAATCTGCGGGACGGCTGGCCGCTTCGACCACGGCCGCGTCTCCGCTCGCAACCTCGATACCCGTGCCCTTGAGCCTCTCTTCAAGCTCGGTGCGGCAGTCATCGAAACAGGTGACGGCGATCTCTGCCTTTAGACGGATCGCATCTTGGGCAAGTCGCGCGACATTGCGCCCGCCTGTCAAAGCCACCACTTCGAACCCTTGGGGATCACGCGCAATGAGATCGAGCGTATTCTGCCCGATGCTGCCTGTTGCGCCAAAGACTGAAACGCGTCGAACTTGTGTCATGCCGAGAAGGAGGCCTGTGCCCAAAGAAGGATCAAGAGAACCGAAGACGCCGCTATCATCGCGTCGAACCGATCAAGAAGCCCGCCATGACCGGGAATTATATTGGAACTGTCCTTGATCCCTGCCCTGCGCTTGATCGCGCTTTCGGCGATATCGCCCATTTGCCCTGCAAAGGACAATAGCACGGAAAAAAGGATGAAAACGGGCGAAACGTCGAAATAAACGCTATAGCCGAAGCCGACCAGAGCAGCGCCGATCCAACCGGCAAGCGTTCCGCTCCATGTTTTCTTGGGACTGACCTTGGGCCAGAATTTGGGGCCACCCAGAAAGCGACCGGCAAAATATCCCAAGATGTCGGTGACGACGATCACGACGACGACCCAAGCAAGTTGATGGACGCTGCCTTCTTCGCGGAAATAGACAAAGCCCCAAGGTGCAAAGAGAACAAAGACGCCGTAAAGTGCAACGATCCATTTATCACGGCTTGCAACCGATGCCGCCGCAACCGCGAGAAAAAAGAAAAGGCCGAAAAACGGACCCGCGCCGCCATAGATCACCGCGCATTGGGCAAGCGCCGCCAAAGCGCCAAAGATGACAGCTCTCAATTCTTTGGTCGGGTCGATCATGCGGGTGAGTTCCCAGAACATCAGTCCCGTCACAACAACTGCGAGCCCTTGGAACCAGAGCCCGCCTTTGCCGATGGTAAAGACGCCGACGGCAATCATCACCAAGGCAGAGAGCAGCCTGGGAAGCAGGTCTCCCCAATTTCCAGAGCGCAAACTGGCCGCCATCCTAGGCCTTGACCGCGCCGAAACGTCTGTCCCGCGCCCCGTAGCGGCCTACGACCTCGCAAAACTCTTGCGCCGTGAAGTCGGGCCAGAGCGTGTCGATGAATTCGTATTCCGAATAGGCCGACTGCCACAAAAGGAAGTTGCTGATCCGCGCCTCGCCGCTGGTGCGGATGACAAGATCGGGGTCGGGCAGCACATGGGTATCGAGATAACTGGCAAGCGTTTCGGCGGTTACGTCCTTGTGAGTGAGCTTGCCCTTTTCGATGTCATAGGCAAGCCGCTTGGCTGCACGGGTCACTTCATCGCGACCACCATAGTTGAGCGCGATGGTCAGGTGCACCTTGTCATTGTGAGAGGTCAGAAGCTCCAGCTCGTCCATTAGCGTCACAAGCTTTTCATCAAGCTTGATGCGATCGCCGATAAAACGAACACGCACGCCGTCCTTGATCAGATCTTTGGCTTCTTTTTCGATGTATTTGCGGAAAAGCGCCATCAGACCCGACACTTCGGTCTGGGTGCGTTTCCAGTTTTCGGTCGAGAACGCAAAAATCGTGAGGTATTTCACCCCAACATCGGGGCAAACTTCGACGATTTCGCGGATGCGCTTGGCCCCCGCATGGTGCCCGAAGAGCCGCGGACGGTGGCGCATTTGCGCCCAACGCCCGTTGCCATCCATAATGACTGCGACGTGTTTGGGGCCCGATTGGGCTTTGTCATCCGTTTCAACAGCCATTATGGGCTCCTTCAGTGCAAGATTAGACCTGCATGATCTCTTTTTGTTTGGTGTCGAGAAGATCGTCCACCTGTTTGACGTATTGATCGGTCATGGCCTGGACTTCGCCTTCCCAGAACTTCTGATCGTCTTCAGAGAGACCGTCGGCCTTGGCCTTTTTGACTTTGTCCATACCATCGCGGCGCAGGTTGCGCACGGCAACGCGCGCGCTCTCGGCATAGGACGCGGCGACTTTGGACAGTTCGCGACGACGCTCTTCGTTAAGCTCGGGGATAGGCAACATAATGATCGTGCCGTTCAACTGGGGATTAATCCCCAGCCCGCTTTCGCGGATGGCTTTTTCGACCTTGCCGACAAGGCCCTTGTCCCAGACGTTGATCGTAACCATGCGCGGCTCGGGCACGTTTACGGTGCCGACCTGATTGAGCGGGGTCATCTGGCCATAAGCTTCGACCTGGATCGGATCAAGCATCGAGGCCGAGCCGCGGCCCGTGCGCAGCGACGCGAATTCGGTACGAAGCGCTGCAATCGCGCCATCCATACGGCGCTTGAGATCGTCGGTATCAAGTTCAAATTCGTCGGACATGTGTAGTCTGCTCCCCTGACGGGTTTGTCGTGATTTAGAGTGCTATACCGTTAAGAGTGCACGGTTGTATAGGTGCCTTCGCCCGCAAGGATACCACGGAAGCCACCGGGTTCATCAAGGCTGAAGACGATAATCGGAAGATCGTTGTCACGGGCAAGCGCAATGGCAGATGCGTCCATAACGCCCAAGTGCTGCGCCAGAACCTCGTCATAAGACACACGCTCGAAGCGCTTGGCGTCGGCGTGCTTCTTGGGGTCCTTGTCGTAAACGCCGTCCACCTTGGTGCCTTTGAAGATCGCCTCACAGGACATTTCGTTGGCGCGCAGCGTGGCTGCGGTATCGGTGGTAAAATATGGGTTGCCCGTGCCTGCAGCGAAAATGCACACGCGCTTTTTCTCGAGGTGACGCACCGCGCGGCGACGGATGTAGGGCTCGCAGACCTGATCCATCGGGATGGCCGAGATCACGCGCGTGAACACCCCGAGGCTTTCGAGCGCGGACTGCATCGCGAGTGCGTTCATCACGGTCGCAAGCATACCCATATAGTCGGCAGTCGTGCGCTCCATCCCCTGTGCCGAGCCTTGGAGCCCGCGGAAGATGTTGCCGCCGCCGATCACCATGCAAATCTCGACGCCGAGATCGTGAACGGATTTGACCTCGCGGGCGATGCGTTCCACGGTCGGCGGATGGAGACCGAATTGCGTGTCGCCCATCAAGGCTTCACCCGAAATCTTGAGCATGACCCTCTTGAATTTGATGTCTTTGGTCTCGCTCATGGCCCTAACTCCTAATGGGTGCTTTCATCGCGCGCCAAAATGTCGGAAAAGGTCGAAATGTTCAATGCTGTGAATACGAAATAAGCAACTCTCCGAGCGAGAAAATCATCAGGACCGCGCCGTTGATCGACACCCGAAACATTCCGAGCGATTTGCCAGTGCTCATTGCAGGCCCGACGGCTTCGGGGAAATCGGCGCTTGCGCTCAGGATCGCGCGCGAAAGCGGCGGTGTGATTGTCAATGCAGATGCGCTTCAGGTTTTCGACGGTTGGCGCATTTTGACCGCCCGCCCCTCGGACGAGGATACGGCACTGGCAGAACATGCGCTCTATGGGCATGTGCCTTTCGATGCCGACTATTCCGTCGGGCATTGGCTTCGCGATGTGAAAGCTTTGCTGGCGGGCGCAGATCGTCCGATCATCGTCGGTGGCACGGGTCTCTACTTTACCGCCCTCACCGAAGGGCTCGCTGAGATCCCTGCGACCCCGCCCGAAGTGCGCGCCGAGGCTGATCTGATTCCCCTCGCCGATCTTCTTATTGATCTCGATGCGGAAACAATCTCCCGCATAGACATAAACAACCGCGCCCGCGTTCAACGTGCGTGGGAAGTGTGGCGCGCAACGGGCCGTCCACTCTCGCAATGGCAGGACGAGACGCCGCCGCCGCTTTTGCCTTTGGACCGCACCAAAGCGATCTGCCTCATGCCGGACAAGCAATGGCTGAACCAGCGTATCGAGACCCGCTTCGGCCAAATGGTCGCTCAAGGTGCACTTTCAGAGGCCGAGGCCATGCTAAAACGCTGGAATCCCAAGTTTCTATCCTCCAAAGCTATTGGCGCCCCAGAATTGATCGCACATCTCAAGGGTGAAATGACGTTGGACGCCGCGATAGAGAGCGCGGTCATCGCAACGCGGCAATACGCGAAAAGACAGCGCACTTGGTTTCGGGCGCGGATGAAATCGTGGGAGGTTATCCCCATTTTATCCACAGAATCATGAACAGCTGATTAACGTAATCCTAACTTTTTGCCTTGTTTTGCGAGGTCTTGCCCCACATTCTTTCCAAAATCGAACATGATTGCGGGACCAAAGATGGCGCATACGGTAAAATCAGCTCTCACGCCTGTGGTAGAAGCGGATGTGGCGAACCGGCTCTCCTTGGTGCCGATCGGCCAGAATCCCGATACGGGTCGCTGGCGGACAGAGGCGATGCGTTCGCATTCCGCGCCCCGCTTGCTTTACATCTCCAAGGGTCAGGGGCGGATCACGATTGCCGGACTGACAAGCGGCTATGGTCCCAATAACCTCATCTTCATCCCCGCGAACACGATGTACGGCTTCGAAGTAGGCACCACCGTCTTTGGACAGATGTTGTCGATCCCGCGCGCGATGGCGAGCGAATGGCCCGAAGAGCCCGTCCATCTGCGCATCCGCGATGTGCACGCCCAAAAAGAGCTTTTCACCCATTTCGACAATCTCGAACGCGAGTTGAAATCATCGAAAACCGCGCATACCCGCGCCGCGCATTATCTTGTCGGTATTCTGGGCGTATTTTTCGAGCGCCAGCTACAGGAACAACCCGCCGACCCGACAGCACGCCGTGCAGAAAGCTCTTCGGCGCGTCTGGTTGCTGCCTATACCGATCTGATCGAACGGGATTTCCGCTCGGACAAAGGTGTTGCCGATTACGCCGCCGCGCA